>NZ_KV812126.1:0-9121 GCF_001813335.1 Neisseria sp. HMSC055H02
GTCGCCTGAAATCCCTTTCAGACGACCTTTTCATTTTCTTACTGTCTAATTCAATTAGCCGATTTCATTATACTTAGTCGGCAAACTGTTTTTTCATACGTTCGCGGCGTTCTTGTGCTTCTACGGAAAGTGTCGCAGTCGGGCGGGCAAGGAGGCGTTTGAGGCCGATGGGCTCGCCGGTATCTGCGCAGAAGCCGTACTCGCCTTCGTCGATGCTGCGGATGGTTGCTTGTACTTTGCCCAGAAGTTTGCGCTCGCGGTCGCGGGTGCGCAATTCCAGCGCGTACTCTTCTTCTTGAGTGGCGCGGTCGGCAGGATCGGGAGCCGATTCGTGTTCTTGCAGGTGGCCGGTGGTGGCAGATGCGTTTTCAATCAGTTCGTCTTGCATTTTTACCAGCAGTTCGCGGAAGAATGCCAACTGATCGCTATTCATGTAGTCTTCTTCCGGGCCGTCCCAATTCAAAATGTCTTGTTCTGTCAGCTTTGCCATAATTTTTCTTTCAATCTATTGCGGGAAACGAAATGCTACTCAAGTGGTTTATTTTATTGATTTCTTAGGACTTCTTTTCTCAAGCCCGTTTGGAAATGGCGGCATGATACCATGTTTTCACAGCCGTGGTTTTGATTTTCACTTTTTTGCATTTTGCTTACGTCATACTGCAAATTCTTAATGAACTCGCTGTTTATTGCAGTAGCCACAAGTTGATTTGACGGGTAATTTGAGGCGATAGACTGCTTAACCAAATCCACAGTAATAATGCCAATATACTACCTGAAAAATCGTGGCGTCCGTACTTTAAAAACTGCACGGGAGAAAGTATGGGGCGATATATCCGTTCCAACGCGACGGAAAGCTGGGAATAAGGATCTTTAATACTGAGCGCCATACGGATAAACAACCCTATCAACAATACATAAGCTGCTGATTTAATTGTATTCAATACTGCCAGTATAAAATTGGCGATGATGATTTTGACGCTGAATGCGGTAGGCTGCGCCACTAAAGTGATGAAGGTAAATACGATGTAATATAACAACAGTCCTGACAACAGGCAGGCGGGGTCGTATTTTTTAACCGGCAGAATTTTATGCAGCGGGTTGACCAGCCAATCGGTTGATCGCTTGCTGAACGCCAATAATGCATGATTTTCACTCAATCCCGCCGCCTGCAGGAAGAGGCGTGCCAAACACAGGATAACGATGCCGTCGGCAAGCAATATCAATAAATCTCCGCGCATTTTCAGACGACCTTATATTGTTGTGCCATTTCCTGCGAACGCTTGACGCAGGCTTCCACGCCTTGGGCAACAGCTTCGGCGACGCGGCATGATTTGAACGTTTCGATGGCTTCGTGGGTGGTTCCGCCTTTGGAAGTAACGTTTTGCTGCAATCGCGCGAAGTCTTCGCCGCTTTGCTCTGCCAAGGCGACTGCGCCTTTGAACGTGGCGAGACTGAGGGCGCGTGCATCTTCTTCGTCGAACCCTTGCGCCTGAGCGGCGGCTTGGAGCGCGCCGAGCAAGTAAAAGACGTAGGCGGGTCCGCTGCCGCTAATACCGGTAATATTGTGCAACTTCTCTTCTTCGTCCAACCAAACGGTTAAACCGACGGAACGCATAATCCGGTCGGCGGCGGCACGGTCGGCTTCGGATACTTCGGCTTCGGCAAACATGCCGGATACGCCCAAACCGATTTTTCCCGGCGTATTGGGCATGGTACGGACGATGCGGCGCGTTCCGCCAAGGTAGCGGCTGAGGGTATCAATAGACAAACCGGCAGCGACGGATAGCACCAATGCGCCGTTGACACGAACGTTGCGGCACGCGGCTTCCATATCCTGCGGCTTGACGGCAAGAATCAAAACGTCGTCTGAAAGCAGTTCGGGCAGGGATTCGGAAACTTCGACATTCAATTCCTTTGCCAAACGCTCGCGTTTTTCCGCGCCGCGGTTGGCGATGTGGATGCGGTATCCGCCCTGCTTGACCAATCCGCCCGCAATGGCAGCTGCCATATTGCCGCCGCCTAAAAAGTAGATGTTCATAAATTTCCTTAATTTTTTAAATGAGATACATTTGCTGAGGTCGTCTGAAATGCCGTTTCCACCCAACCGGAAAAATTTCAGACGACCTTTTTACCAACGGACGCTTTCGGGCAACGATGTTCGGTATAAACCCTGTTTTTCCAAACAATCCAATCCTTCTTGTTTGAAAGTTTCCGCCAAAGGGCGTTTATCGCGGGTGTGCCAATCCAGTCCGCAAGCTTCAAACTTTTTGATTTTCCTCATGAAATAATCATTAGCTGCGGTACGGTAAGCATTATCGTCAACAGAATAACTCCCGTCTGCCAAACGTGTTCCGCGGAAATCCTCGATAGAAGGCGGCGGCTCGCCTTTAATTTCCCAAAAATCTATTGCTGCCGGCTTTTTGGGCTTACACCAGCCCGATAAGGACTCACATGGATACCAGCCCATCAACCGACAACCCGTTAAGGACAAACCAAGCAAAACAACCGAGATAATCTGTTTTATTGACTGTCTTTCCCTTTTGGTTCCCGTCTGCCGAAAATCGCGCTGCCAATGCGCACATGCGTTGCGCCGCATGCGACTGCCACAGACATGTCTCCGGACATCCCCATCGACAATACATCCGCGTGGACACCCGCCGCGTTCAGGTCGGCGAGCAGTTGCTGCATGGTTTGGAACTGAACACGCAATGCTTCATCATCGCTGTCAGCTTTGGCGACACACATCAACCCGCGCACAACCACATTCGGCAACTTCGCTACTTCTACCCCCAGCACGACCGCTTCATCGGGCGCAACGCCGTGTTTCGCCTCCTCGCCCGCGATATTGACTTCGATGCACACCTGCAAAGGCGGCATTTCGGGCGGACGCTGTTCGCTCAGGCGGCGGGCGGTTTTCAGACGACCTATCGTATGCACCCAATGCGCGCGTTCGGCGACAAATTTGGTCTTGTTCGACTGCACATCGCCGATGACGTGCCAAACAATGTCGGGCAAATCCGCGAGCGTTTCCGTTTTTTCGTACCACTCCTGAATATAGTTTTCGCCAAAATCACGCTGCCCTGCGGCATATACCTCGCGGATGTCGTCTGAAGGGAAGGTTTTGCTGACGGCAATCAGACCCACTTCGCCCGCCTGCCTGCCCGCCTTTTGCTCGGCTTCGGCAATGCGGCGGCACACCTCCGCATAATTTTGTTGCAATACCGACATGATTTCTTCCTTTATTACATCAATTACAGCGATTTTGAAAATTTTACTTGGTCTGAACGGTTTATGTATTTAAAATAATACAATTTATCGGAACCTGAACAGGGAAATGCCCGGCATTCCGCGTCCGCATTTTAAATCGGGTTCCGCCTCATTATTCTAAACTAAAACAAGGCCACATTATGCAGATTACCGACTTACTCGCTTTCGGCGTCAAAAACAAAGCTTCCGACCTTCACTTAAGCGCCGGAATGTCCCCCATGATCCGCGTTCACGGCGACATCCGCCGCATCAACCTGCCCGAAATGTCCGCCGAAGAAGTCGGCAACATGGTTACTTCGGTCATGAACGACCACCAGCGCAAACTGTTCCAACAAGATTTGGAAGTGGACTTCTCCTTCGAGCTGCCCAACGTCGCCCGTTTCCGTGTCAACGCATTTACCTCCAACCGCGGCCCTGCCGCCGTCTTCCGTACCATTCCGAGCGACGTATTGACACTGGAAGACCTGCGCGCACCGCGTATTTTCCAAAAAATCGCCGACAACCCGCGCGGCTTGGTATTGGTAACCGGCCCGACCGGTTCCGGTAAATCCACCACGCTGGCGGCAATGATCAACTACATCAACGAAACCCAACCCGCACACATCCTCACCATCGAAGACCCGATCGAGTTCGTCCACCAAAGTAAAAAAGCCCTCGTCAACCAGCGCGAGCTGCACCAACACACCCACAGCTTCGCCAACGCCCTGCGTTCCGCATTGCGTGAAGACCCCGACGTGATCCTCGTGGGCGAGATGCGCGACCCCGAAACCATCGGCCTCGCGCTGACTGCCGCCGAAACCGGCCACTTGGTATTCGGTACGCTGCACACCACCGGCGCCGCCAAAACCGTGGACCGTATCGTCGACGTATTCCCTGCCGGCGAAAAAGAAATGGTACGTTCGATGCTGTCCGAATCCCTGCGCGCGGTTATTTCGCAAACCCTGCTGAAAACCCGCGACGGCAACGGCCGTGTCGCTGCACACGAAATCCTCATTTCCACCCCCGCAGTGCGCAACCTGATCCGCGAAAACAAAATCGCCCAAATCAACTCCGCGCTGCAAACCGGTCAATCACACGGCATGCAAACCCTAGACCAAGCGCTGCAAACCCTCGTCCGCCAAGGTACCATCAGCCCCGACGTAGCCCGCAGCAAAGCGCAAAACAGCGACAGCATGACCATCGTCTGATAAACACATTCCATTATCGGGAACAAACCAGGTCGTCTGAAAACGCAGTTTACACAACGAGGAAGCCCGTTTCCCGTTTTCAGACGACCTCCGCAAGGCAGGACAACACCCAATAACAAACAAACCGCCGCCGGTCTCAATATTCACTTACTGATAAAGAGTACACAAAATGAGCGAAACAACTCCTTTACACGACTTACTCAGCGAAATGGTGCAAGCCTACTCGCAAAAAAACCAACCGCCGCATATCCCCACCCCCGCCGAAATCGGCACACACCTCCATCCCCTGCTCGACCGTATGTGCGTTGAAGCAGAAAAACGCGGCGCATCCGACATCTTCATCAGCGCAGGTTTCCCGCCTGCCGTCAAAGTCAGTGGCACCCTGACCCCCGTCCCGCACAAAGCCCTGACCGGCGAAGACACAGCCGCCATCGTCGAATCCACCATGAACCCCGAGCAGCTTGAGACCTTCAACCGCGAATGGGAACTCAACTACTCCGTCCAATCCCGCAGCAACACCCGTTACCGTGTCAACGCCTACCACGAACAAGGCCGCGTCGGCATGGTCTTGCGCCGCATCAACCAAGAAATCCCCGAAATGGAGAGCCTCGGCCTGCCCGCCAAACTCAAAGACCTCTCCCTTTCCCCGCGCGGCCTGCTGATCCTTGCCGGTCCGACCGGTTCCGGTAAATCGACCACCATGGCATCCATGCTCGACTACCGCAACCACAAAATGCCCGGCCACATCGTCACCATCGAAGACCCGATCGAATTCATCTACAAACCCCGCCGCAGTATCTTCACCCAGCGCGAAGTCGGCATCGACACCAACGACTGGAAAATCGCCGTTCAAAGCGCGATGCGTCAAGCGCCCGACGTCGTCTGTATCGGCGAGGTGCGCAGCGAAGCCAGTATGGAATACGCCCTCCAGCTTGCCCAAACCGGCCACTTGTGCGTCTTCACCATCCACGCCAACACCGCTGCCCAAACCATCGAGCGTATCATCAACTTCTACCAAGAAGACCGACGCAAACAGGTCCTCATGGATTTGGCACTCAACCTGACCGGCATCATCGGCCAGCGCCTCGCCATCAAGAAAAACCGCAGCCAGCGTACCGCCGTCGTCGACCTGCTGCTCAACACGCCCGCCATGCAGGATTTGATTTTCAAAGGCGAACTCATGGAAATCCGCGAACTCATGATGCGCTCCGGCACAGACGGCATGCAGACCTTCGACCAACACCTGTTCGAACTCTACATCCAAGGTCAAATCGAATACGACGAAGCCCTGCGCCAAGCCGTTTCCACCAACGACCTGCGCCTGCGCATCCAAATACACGAAGAAGGCAACGACCCCGACCGCCTCTACGACCGCATCAGCGATTTGAACCTGATTTCGTAAACACCCGATTTCAGGTAAGACAAAGGTCGTCTGAAAACCCAAGAACCAAGTTTTCAGACGACCTTTGTTATAGTGGATTAAATTTAAACAGGACAAGGCGACGAAGCCGCAGACAGTACAGATAGTACGGTACGGCAAGGCGAGGCAACGCCGTACCGGTTTAAAGTTAACCCACTATATTTCCTCAAGACCTTTGATCATTTCGTCCAGCAAACCGGATGCTGTTGTTTCCCTTCTTTTAGTTATAGGGATGATTTGCTTTTACGCTCGCTGGGTTTGCATTTATCCGCATCCGCAGAACGGATCGGATTTGGCGTAAGGCGGCGTGAGCCTCAGGTCGTCTGAAAACTATGTTAGTATGCGGCAGATTTGAATTTCAGGACAAAATGATGAACCGATTGTGCGCATTGCTGACCAGACTGTGGCTGGGTATGCAGGTAATGGCGGGCTATGTTGCTGCCCCGATTTTATTTGAACGGCTTGGCAAGCAGGAAGCAGGCAATATCGCCGGCGTGCTGTTTTCAATCAACAATTATTTCGGTCTACTCGCTTGGATAATGGCTTGGCTGGTGGTTCGAAGCAACCGAAACCATTCGTTTTCCGCCAACGGCAAAGTCGCGCCGAAATTCATTATTCTCCTTCTGATACTGACCGCATCCAACCAATTCCTGATAAGCCCTGTTATCGCAGCACACAAGGCGGGCACGGAAAACTGGCTGCTTTCGTTATTGGGCGGCTCTTTCGGTATGTGGCACGGCATTTCCAGCATCATTTATCTGGTATGCAGCGTCTTGGGCTTAGGTTTGCTGTGGCGTTATTTGAAATTCGAAAACAATTAGCTATCCATATGTTCGAAAACAATTAGCTATCCATATGGTCGCATTTCCTTTTGAAAAACCCTTGCCTTGTTCTTTAATAGCTCGGGTTTCTTCATCAGAATTTTTTCATTTCTTCGGCGGCGGGTTACTCCATGATTTATCCTTCGTATCAAGAAATCAGAGAAACCATTCAAGCCCGACATAACAAAGGTCGTCTGAAAACTCAAAACAAAATTTTCAGACGACCTTTCTCTCCCTTATGGCAATAAAGCCACACTAACCAATGTAAACCGACTTTCAACCTACCATCATTTTTATATAACCCGAAGTCGTAACCGATTGCTCCATCTTCACTCAAAAACGTTCATAAATCTTGATACTTTTCATCGTACTTTACGCAAATTAAAAATCACGCATCTGATTTTTCAGACGACACAAATTCAGCAGTTCCAACAAATTACAAACGTTAAGTACTTGCGAAAATGGGTAACGCCTCGGCAAAGGCGGTTGCGGCTCATCCGCAAGCATCCGATACTGGATGCGTCGGAAGCAGAAACAAGCTTCCTGTTTATCCGTGAAGGAGCATTATTATGAAAAAAACCTTACTGACTGTTTTATTGGCTACCGCTTCCGCCATCACTTTCGCTGACGGTTCTTTTACCGGCGCAGGCTTGGAAGTCGGCGCGGGCGCAACCAAAAGTGATGTGCGCAATGTCAATCTGAACGAAAAAACCAAAGGCGACGTCGCCGTACGCGGCAGCTACAACACACAATTCGGACAAAGCAACTGGATTGGCGGCGTTGAAGCCGGTGTCAAACCGCTGCACCGCAAAATCGCGGGCAATGTAAAACAAAAAGTCGATGCCAACGTTTCCTACGTCCAAGGCTACCGCCTGACCGACGATGTGATGGCTTACGGTAAAGTAGGCTACCACTACGGCCGCTTCAATAATTTGGACGCAAAACACACGAATATGAATGGCCTCGGCTACGGCGTTGGCGCGAAATACGCCATTGCACCGAATGTCGAAGTCGGCGCCGAATGGGAGCAGACCCGTTATAAAAAAGACGATTTGAAAGTCCACAACAACAGCTACATGGCTACTGTCGGCTACCGCTTCAAATAATCTTTTTAAACAGACAAAGGTCGTCTGAAACCCAAATTTTGGTTTCAGACGACCTTTTTTATCAGCATTTCTGATTTGGATAGACGATACAGCCGACTGCTCAGTTCATCATTCGTGTGCAGGAATGATGACAATAGATACTGTATCAAAAACCAAACGGATCGTTATACCGATTGCTGATTTGCTGTTTTTCAGTCGGTAAAGAAGGTATGCGCGCCCAAATAATTCTTCGCGTAAAACGGGCTGGAAAGTTTTTCGGTTTTAATGGTTTTGCCGCTGCTTGGCGCATGGATGAATTCACCGTTGCCGATGTATAGGCCGACGTGCGAATATTTGTTCGCGCCGCCTGTGTTGAAGAAAACGAGATCGCCTGCCTTAAGGCGGCTGTCGGGGATTTTACGGCTGCCCGCCGCCATATCGCGGGCGGTGCGCGGCAGGCTGACACCGAGGGCGTTTTTATAGACAAATTGAATCATGCCGCTGCAATCAAAACCGGTAGAAGTAGTGCTGCCGCCCCATTTGTACGGCGTACCGATAAGACCCATGCTGTGCAGCATCAGCTCTTGCGAACCTTGTGTGTGGTCGATATTGCTGATGCGGACGGGTTGGACTTTTCGGGCAGAAGCGTGGGTGTTGGCCGTCGGACGGTGTTTGCCTGTTGAGAAGCCGCATGAGGCAAGAAGAGGGATTAAGGCGGCGGTCAGGATAGTTTGAAATATGTGTTTCATGATGGTTAACCTTTATGAGTAACACTGATTGTAGTCTTTTTAAGGTCGTCTGAAACCTGAATTTTGGTCTTCAGACGACCATTTATGAAATGAAAGTTGGTTTGGGAAAACTCAAGTACGTGAGCTTTGCCTGCGAACTTGCCGTCTGCAAATCTAAATCCGTTATACCTGTTATTTATCTCGTGGGTAGAATCCACGCTACGGATGGTTGTAACGGTAACTTATCCCTTCCCCCGTCTGGCGGGGAAAGGTTAGGATGGGGGTGGGTTTGTGGGTTTGTGGGTTTAGGTAAAATCGGATTTGTGTAGCCGTAAGATCCACCCGCTGCCCAGCCCTCTCCCGCCAGACGGGCGAGGGGGCAGGCTGCAGGTTAAAATTAAGGTCGTCTGAAAATTTTGAGATTTTAGTTTAGAAAAACTTGTTCATGCTCGTTTTCAGACGACCTCGTTTATTCAATCAAAACTGGTTTGGGATAACTGAACCCGTAGCGTGGGCTTTGCCCTCGAAATCCACTATCTGACAACCCGAATCCGGAAACCGTGTCTGTTATTTATCTCGTGGATAAAACCCACGCTACGGGTGGCTGCAACGG
>NZ_KV812126.1:9221-12516 GCF_001813335.1 Neisseria sp. HMSC055H02
TTAGGATGGGGGTGGTTTTGTGGGTTTAGGCAAAATCGGCTTCGTGTAGCCCATAAAGCCACCCTCTCCCCAGCCCTCTCCCGCCGGATGGGAGAGGGAGCAGGTTGTCTGAATCGGGAACTTGTCTGTTATTTATAGTGGATTAAATTTAAATCAGGACAAGGCGACGAAGCCGCAGACAGTACAGATAGTACGGAACCGATTCACTTGGTGCTTCAGCACCTTAGAGAATCGTTCTCTTTGAGCTAAGGCGAGGCAACGCCGTACCGGTTTAAAGTTAATCCACTATATTTCGCGGGCAAAGCCCACGCTACTAAAAAGGTTGTCTAAAAATTTTCAGACGACCTTGTTTTATATAAACCAACGCGTTTATTCCCCGCCTTCGGCAATCTGCTTGAGGCGGTACAGTGCGTCCAAGGCTTCGCGTGGTGTGAGGTCGTCGGGGCGGATTTGGTTTAGGGCCTCGGCGAGTGCGTTGTGGGCGGGGTTTTCTTGGCTGGCGGCGGTTTGGGATTCTATATCCGCCGTTTCGTCTGGACTAAACCCGCTGTATTCGTTTTCAGACGACAGGGTGCTGAAGATGTCCAATTGCGGGCGGACGGCTGCGGCTTGGGCTTCGAGTTCGTCCAGATGTTTTTGGGCGGCTTTGAGAGCGCGGTTGGGCAGGCCGGCGAGTTTGGCGACGGCGATGCCGTAGCTTTTGCTGGCGGGGCCGGGTTCGATGTGGTGGAGGAAGACGATGTCTTGTCCTTGTTCGAGCGCGGAAAGGTGCATGTTGACTGCCGTTGCGTGGGCTTCGGGCAGTTTGGTCAGCTCGAAATAGTGGGTGGCGAAGAGGCTGAAGGATTTGTTTTTTTGCAGCAGGTGTTCGGCGATGGCGTGCGCGAGGGCGAGGCCGTCGAAGGTGGAGGTGCCGCGTCCGACTTCGTCCATGAGGACGAGGGATTGGTCGGTGGCGTGGTGGAGGATGTAGGCGGTTTCGCTCATTTCGACCATGAAGGTGGAGCGGTTGGAGGCGAGGTCGTCGGAGGCGCCGATGCGGGTGAAGATTTGGTCGATGGGTCCGATTTGGGCGGCGTCGGCGGGGACGAAGCTGCCGGTGTGCACCATGAGGACGATGTGGGCGACTTGGCGCATATAGGTGGATTTGCCGCCCATGTTGGGGCCGGTCAGGAGCATGAGGCGGTGTTTGTGGTCGAGGCGGGTGTGGTTGGCGGTGAAGTGGCGCACTTGCTGCTCGACGACGGGATGGCGGCCGTTTTCGATATGGATGACGGGGTAGTCGGCGAACTCGGGGCAGACGAAGCCGCGTTCGGCGGCGGTGGCGGCGAAGGTGGAGAGTACGTCGAGGGCGGCGGCGGCTTTGGCGGCTTTTTGAAGCTGGGGAAGGGTCGTCTGAATGTCTTTTAGAAGGGCTTCAAACAGGCGTTTTTCCAATGCCAATGCCTGCTCTTGCGCGGTCAGGACTTTGTCTTCGAAGGTTTTGAGTTCAGGGGTGATGAAGCGTTCGGCGTTTTTCAGGGTCTGGCGGCGCTGGTAGTCGGCGGGGGCTTGTTCGGCCTGGACTTTGGATAGCTCGATGTAGAAGCCGTGGACGCGGTTGAACTCGACTTTGAGGGTGGAGAGGCCGGTGCGTTCGCGTTCGCGCGCTTCGAGGTCGAGCAGGAATTCGTCGCCGTGGTTTTGGATGTGGCGCAACTCGTCGAGTTCTGCGCAATAGCCTTGGTTGATGACGCCGCCGTCTTTGAGCCAAACGGCGGGTTCGGGCATCACAGCGGCTTTGAGGGTTTCGGCGACGGGCAGGGTTTCGGGGAAAACGGCTTTGAGGGTTTCCAACAGGCTGCTGCCCTCGGCGGACAATTCGATTTCGGACAGGGCAAACAGGCTGTCGCGCAAGGCGGCGAGGTCGCGCGGGCGGGCGTTGCCGACGGCGATGCGGGCGGCGATGCGTTCGATGTCCGCAATGTTTTTCAGACGGCCTTGCAGGGTTTCGTATTGCGAACCCAACGCGGCAACGGCTTCTTGGCGGGCACGGATGTGGGCGCGGCTGCGCAGGGGGTGGTGCAGCCAGAGTGCCAAGAGGCGGCTGCCCATGTGGGTGGCGCAGCCGTCGAGTATGGAAAACAGGGTCGGCGATTTTTTGCCGGAGAGAGTTTGCGTGATTTCGAGATTGCGGCGCGTGGCGGCGTCCATACCGATATATTGGCTATCGGTTTCGAGCGAAATGCCGTCGAGGTGTTGCGGCATCAGGTTTTGCGTCAGGCGGATGTAGTTCAACAGCGCGCCCGCCGCGCCGACGGCGGCTTCGTGCTCCTTGCCGTCCAAACCGAAGCCGTGCAAGTCTTGGCAGCCAAAGTATTCGGTCAACAATTTCGCGCCCGCGTCGGCGGCAAACTGCCATGAGTTCAGGCGCGTGATGTTGGCAGAGGTCGTCTGAAAACCATTAGGCAGGCTTTTGCCTTCGGGCAACAGGATTTCCGCCGCCTGCAAACGCGCCAGCTCGTCGGCGAGCTTGTCCGCCGTCGTCAGCTTGGTTTTGAATTCGCCGCTTTGCAAAGATGCCCACGCGATGGCGATGTGTTTTTTATCCGCGTTCACCGCCGCGATGCGGTTGGTTTCCTTGTCTTCCAAAAACGCCGCGTCGGTCAGCGTGCCGGGCGTAACGATGCGCACGACTTTGCGCTCCACCGGCCCTTTGCCCGCGCCGACTTCGCCCACCTGCTCGCACACTGCCACGCTTTTGCCCATCTTCACCAGCCGCGCCAGATACTGCTCCGCCGCGTGAAACGGCACGCCCGCCATCTTAATCGGCACGCCGTCCATCTGCCCGCGCGTGGTCAGGGTGATGTCCAACAGCTTCGCCGCTTCCACCGCGTCATCCAAAAACAGCTCGTAAAAATCGCCCATGCGGTAAAACACCAGCTTGTCGGCGTGCTGCGATTTGATGGCGAGATACTGCTGCATCATCGGGGAAACGGCGGATTTGCTCATGGGAATGCCTTGCAAAACGGAAAAGCCTTATTGTAGCAAAAGGTCGTCTGAAACCCTAATAGACGGTATTAATATAACCATTTGATTTTAAAATAAGTGATGCCTGCATACACAGTCTGATACAGTCAATACAAAAGACATTCAGGCACAGTTTTGACACAAGTTTGGCGCTTAAATGCGTATTTTTAGAAGCAATACTTAAGCATCCCAATTGTCGGGAGGGTTAAGTATTGCTTTTTTTTGGGCAAAAGGAGAGTGAATGAAAAAAACTTTATTAACCGGCCTTGCTGCCGGTTTTTTTGCG
>NZ_KV812126.1:12616-60317 GCF_001813335.1 Neisseria sp. HMSC055H02
CCGGTTTTTTTGCGTTTTCGGCGCACGCGGAGCAGTTGACCTTTCCGCAATACGCGGCGTTGGTTGAGAAACACGCAGCGGCGCAGGGGTTGGATAAAAATTTGGTATGGGCGGTCATCGGGCGTGAGAGCGCGGGCAAGCCTACTGCTTTGTCGCACAAAGATGCGCGGGGGCTGATGCAGGTTATCCCGCCGACGGCGGCCAAGATGGGGGTATCGCCCAAAATGCTGTACGACCCCGAACAGAACATCATCGCGGGAACGCGCTATCTGCGGTATTTGAGCCAAATGTTCAGGGGAAATATTGACCTGATTTTGGCCGGTTACAACGCAGGCCCGGGCGCGGTGCAGAAATACAGCGGGATTCCACCGTATGCGGAGACGCGGGCGTATGTGAAAAACGTGAAATACCGCTATGCGAAGTTGAGCGGTAATCCTGCCTATACCCATACGGACAGCGGCACTTTAATGAAAGCGGCTTACAAGCCCAAGCCCGTACCGGCTTCGGTGCAGCCTGCCGTTCAGACGGCCGTGTATGCCCAGCGTCAGAAGCAGTATGCAGAATGGGATATTTTCCAAGAGTTTTAATAGTGCCGGTGTCATGCCGGTTTTTTTGTCCGCCGCCTTTGCGCGGCTTTTTTTGTATGAAGGAATCAAAATGAATGAAATCCAACAACAGCAAACCGGCCATATTGCAGGAAAACCGGCTTCGGTCGGTAAGTGGGCATATCTGCTGCCGCTGGCAGCGTTCGCGCTCTTGTTTGCGGTGGATGCGTACGCGGCAGGTGGCGGCGGTTTGTCCAAGCTCAACTCCGAGGGCAAAGACTGGAGTAAGAACATTTACATCTTTATCGGCACCTGTGCCACCCTTTATCTGTTGTTTGCGGGGGTAAGAATTTGGTCAAACAAAGGCAGTTGGAGTGATTTTGGAGAGGCTTGTTTAAAAGTAATTGTGGTAGCTGCTGTCCCGACATTAGTTACTTATCTGTGGTCGCTTTACGGCTCTTGAGGCGGGGTTATGGGAAATAACGACTTTATTGACGTCGATACCGATCTGCCGTCATACAAGGCTTTGGAACGTGAGGCAACATTTTTGGGGATGCCGATGGTGCCGGTGGTTATGTCTGTCGGACTGCCGCTGTTGATAACCATGATGCTGTTGCCTTTCTTTCAGGCCAAGGCTTTTCTACTGCTGCTGTTTCCGCTGCCGGTTTTGGCTTTTATCTATACGCAGACACAACAGGACGACAAGGCTTTACGCATTATCGGCCTTTCAACTTTAAGTGTATTGCGCCGCCGCAATTACCGGCTGTTTGGCAAGACCAATACGGTTTTAGGCAGCAAATACGGAAGACAACGAGATGATTACAAACGATTTTTTGAGCAAGATTCTAAAGCGGCAACGCGGTCAGGAAGATAGCCTTCCTCGTTATAAGCAGCATATCAGCGAAAATGTGGTATTGCTGGAAAACAACCGCGTCGCGTTTACCTTTCGCCTCGAAGGGAGGCATTTTGAAGGTGTCAACGACCGCAATATTGTGTTGCAGTATCTCAATCTGAATCAGACTTTGGCAGCTGTCGGCAAAGAAAAAGGCAGCCGCCTCGCGCTCTGGTTGACACACCATCGCAAGCGTATCGATTTGAATCGGGAATACAGCTTCAATACCCTGTTTACGCAGACGTTTTATGAGCGTTATATGGAAAAAATCCGGCAGGACAGGTATTTTGAAAATATCTACTACATTACCTGTGTTCTCAAGTATGAAGACATCGATGATGCGGTAGCGGAAGCGGAAGAACTGATTGCGAAGCTGCGCGAACACTTGGAGGAATACGATCCGTATGTTTTAAAGGTGTACAAAAACAGTAAAGGTATTTTGTTTTCCGAGTTTTACGAGTTCATCGGGATGCTGTGCAACGGCACTTACGAGCCTATTCCCTTGGGTACGGCAAATGCCTACCGCACGATTCCGTCAGCCAACCTGCATTTCGGCGCGGAGCTGCTGGAAATGCGCAGTTCGGACAAAACCCGCTATGCCACGCTATATGACTTGAAAGAGTTTGGACAAACCAAACCCAAGATGCTGACAGATACGCTTTCGCTGCCTTGCGAGTTTGTGTTTACCCAAAGTTTTACCTACATCCGCCAAGCGACGATGATGAAAAAAATCGACGACCAGCTCAACAAACTTGAGTCGGTTGACGATCAGGCAACTTTTCAGCATGACGAGCTGACTGAGGCCAAAGGACATATGGCATCCGGGGAATTGATGTTTGGCGACTATCATGGTGCTTTGGTCGTGTTTGGCGATACGCCGAAAGAGGCTTATTCAAACGGCCAAACCGTTTCCGCCCGTTTTCTCAATACGGGCGGTTTTCGTTTTGTCCGCGCCTCTTTATCGGCGGAGTTTACTTTTTTCAGCCAGTTTCCGGCCGCTTCGGTCAAGCCGCGCCCGTTTCCCAAGGCGACAACCAATTTGGCCGCATCATTTCCTATGTTCAATTATGCACACGGCAAAAGCAGGGGCAATCCGTTGGGAGACGGCTCTGCCGTAATGCCGCTGAAGACCGACGGCGGCACGCTGTATGACTTTAACTTCCATTACACCGACCCTAAAGAAATTGTTGTCAATGGAGAGTATCCTGCCGGGCATACGCTGATTTTGGGTAAAACCGGCACGGGTAAAACCGTTACAGTAGCGGCGTTGTTGAGCTTTGCCGAGCGGTTCAACCCTTTTATTTTTGCGATGGACAAAGACAAGGGATTGGAAATTTTTATCCGCGCTATCGGCGGCACATACTTTGCGCTTGATGCGGGTGTTCCGACAGGGTTAAATCCGTTCCAGTGGCCTGATTCGCCGAGACTACGCGATTTCCTGTATGACTTGGTAGGTTCATGCGTGCGTCAGGGGCATAAGGAAAATACGGCGGAAGAGACAAAACAGATTCAGATGGCGGTGGATACCGTTATGAATTTGGATTTCCAACACCGCCGCATGGGTGCGCTGCTGCACTCCATCCCACCCAGCTCTGAAGAAAACAGTCTGCTGACACGCTTGGAAATTTGGTGTGGCAAAGGCCGTTTTGGTTGGTGTTTCGACAATCCGTCAAACCTGTTCAATCCCGATGAGTTTTTCCGCGTCGGCTTTGACTTGACTGACATCCTGAAAACCAACTACCGACCGACCGAGCCGCTGCTTGCCTGCCTGTTCTACATGAAAAACATCATGCTGGATCGAGTGGCAAAAACCAGAAGCGCGTTGTTTACCGTGGTAGAGGAGTTTTGGCTGCCTGCGTCGTATCCGACGACTGCCCGCTTTATTCTCGATGGCCTGAAAACCGACCGTAAATTGGGCGGCCTACTGGTTTTGCCGACGCAATCGCCAAAAGATGCCATCGATTCGCCTATCTTCGATACGGTAGTAGAGCAGACCGTAACCAAAATTCTGCTGCCCAACCCGGCTGCCGAATACGAAGGCAATTACTCGCGCATCGGCCTGACGGAAAAAGAGTTTAGGGAAATGGTGAGATTGGGCGAAAAAAGCCGCACATTCTTGGTTAAACAAAACATGGGCAGCTCGCTGGCCAAGCTCAACCTGCAAGGTATGGATGAGGAAATCGCTGTTTTGTCGGGCAACTCCGCCAACGTGCATATCATGCACGAAGCCATGAAATCATGCGGCAGCGAAAAACCCGATGACTGGCTGCCGGTATTCCAGCAGATGCGTCGGGAAGCGCATGCAAGGCAGAAACAGGCCGAGAGCCTACTGGCTGTCTAAATCCGGCAACAGGCCGTCTGAAACGTTCAGACGGCCTTTTTTGCTTCCGGCCGCAATGCGGCTTTATTTTATCTTTGCAAGGAGACGATTCATGAAATCCAAATTCAGACAATCCGCCGCTGCGGCGGTACTTTCCGCCGTATTGGCATTGGGAACAACCGTTCCGGCAGTTGCGGGCGGCATCCTTACGTATGACGGCGCTGCGGTGGCGCAGGCCATTAAGCAGGGTATCCAAATGAAACAGCAGATTGACAACCAGCTTGATCAGATCAAGCAGCTCAAAGAGCAAGTCAAGGCGCTGACCGGCTCGCGCAATCTTGGGCAAATTGCTAAAAACGATTTGTTGAACCAAGTGCCTGACGAATGGAAGGGTATTTACCGGGATATAAAAGACAAAAACTACAAATCCCTGACCGACAAGTCCGCCTATAAAACAGACGGACACAGACAGTCGCTGGTTGATACTTACAACCATGCCTATGAAGCTATTGTAAATACGCAAACGCGCGTTAAGGAGTTGAATGACCTGATGCGGCAAATCAACCTTACGCAAGATGCGAAGGCTGCCGCAGATCTGCAAAACCGCATCGCTATTACGCAGGGGCAGATTGCCAACAGTCAGGTTGCCTTGGATTTGGCTGACCGACTGGCCAAACAGGAGGAAAAAATCCGCGCCGCGCAGCAGCAAAATATCATTTCCTGCCAAATCACGGCCAAATCCAAAGCCGACCGTAAAGCCTGCGGTACGATCTGACAGCGTTTGCCAACCTACAGCCGCCGCCTTGCCTCCGGCAAAGTGGCGGCTTTTGACGAAATGAAAAGTTATGGCTGAAAAATCAACATTTTTTGTGGATATGACGCAGTTTATTACCGACAATATGGGCAGCAATCTGTTTGATACGGCAAGCAATCTGATTTCCAATGTCACTCCGGTTTTTTCCACCATGTTCGGTATCTACCTGCTAATGATAATGGTTTCGTATTGGTCGGGCGGTGGCTTGGACGAGATGTTTGTCGATTTTCTTAAACGCATGATAACCATGACGTTTTTGGTTACTTTGGCATTCAACGCTTCTTATTATGCAGAACTTGCCAACTTAATTTATGTCCTACCTGATGACTTGGCAAAAGCTCTGAGTAATACTGATTATGCCGGTGGCGCATTGGATAAAGTCATGGATGACACCAATGTCGCGGTGGAAACGCTGGAGCTTCAAAAAAATAAACTAGATTTCTATGAAGTCGGACCGATTTGGACTTATATCATTGCCATTTGGCAGCTTAAGATAGCCATGATGATTTTACTGGGTGTCATGTTTGCCTACTACATTTTGGCTAAAGTCTCACTGGCAATGATTTTAATGATTGGTCCGGTGTTTATCGGTTTCGGTATGTTTCCGGCAACAAGACAGTATGCAATGAACTGGGTCGGGCAATGCCTGAACTATATTTTCAATGTTGTTTTACTGGCTGTCATTGGGTCGATGATGTTGAAGTTTACCTCCATCTTCATCGACCTTGTGGGTGTCGACAACATTGGTGCTGCCCTTGCTACGGGAACCGTGCTGCTGTTTACGCTGATTGTTTTCGTTTTGCTGATTTGGATGACTCCGCAGATTTCTTCTGCACTTACCGGCGGTAGTGCGCTTCAGGGGGCAATGCGGACTGTTTACAGTATGGCGCGGCAGTCATTGTCCAAAGCCGGTTATGGCGCAAACAAAGCCAAGGGTTATGCAGGAAAAAAATACAATGCATTAAAAGACAAGTTGCGGGGAAACGGTATCAAACCGGGTAGATAACTTAGCCACGGAGGTTTAATTATGGATCATAATGATGTAAGAAAAGGCATTCTGCAGGCCAATATGATAGAGCGCAACAGCGGTCTGTTATCGGCAGAAATGACCATAGTACCGTTTGTAGCTGCTATTTTTGCAGCCAATGCAGCTGAAAACAGCCTGCTCAGCTTTTTTCTGTTTTTTGTTGTCGGCATTTCAAGTTTTGTATTTTTCCTTTGGTGTTCCGAATACAGGGCACCACGTTTTTGGATGGCGGTATTTTTCAGCGGAATTTGGGCGTATGTAACTTGGAAATTTGTTGGTTTCTTTATGCCCAATCTGCCCCCTCCGTCTGCCCCATTTACCCATACTGTTCTCCATTACACTTTTCAAGCTGTTCCTGCAATCATTGCATTTCTTGTTACCATGCTCAACCATCATGTTGATTTTGAGTGGATGGACGATGTTTTCGGTAAAGCAAAATAAGGATATTACCAATGTTATTTAAATTTAAAACAGCCGCTGCCGTATCGGCTGCCGCTTTTTCCATGCTTACGGGCTGCGCCGAACTAAACAGCGGTTTGGCGCAGATCAACGATGCGCTCGGCAGCGTCAACAGCACGCTGTCGGGGACTCCTACTGGCGGTCAGACCGGCGGACAACGTTTACCCGACAAAGAGACTGCAACATATGCTTTGCGCAATATGCAGTTATCCAAGACGGAAACCGGTTTGGAGAGAATGTTCCTCCTGACAGGCGAAGCCTATAACAAGACATCGCGCTCCATCAGCCTTGTTATTTCAATGCCCATATATAATAAAGACGGCTTTTATTCCCATCCGCTGATTGGGGAGGTTCTCAGTATCCCGCCGCACGAAAAAACCAAAATCCATATTGACGGCAGATCCCAATTATCCAAACAGGCGCGGGTAGATACCTCAAAATTTGAGGTTACTGTCCGCAAATACTGATTTTTTATTTTCCCCATTAAAACGCTCCCTTTTCCGGGAGCGTTTTTTGTTTTGGAGCTTTGCAATGAAAACCACCGCTTTAATTCTGATGGCGGCCGTATTGGCAACGGCCTGCTCGCACACACCCAAAAAGCCCTCCGGTCAGGCTTTTCCGATTAACACGACTTATCAGACAGGCAGATAAATATGAAGCTATTCGGCAGAAAAAAAGCAGCTGAGCAGGCTGCTGTTGCGCACAAAGAAGAAAAACCCAAGTCCCCTTATAAGGAAGGCAACGAATTTATCCAAGCAGCCGCCGATTTTGAGAAATCGGAAATCGACAATGTCAAAAAACGGGAAAAAATCGCCTGGACTGTAACCGGTGCTGCCGCCTTGGTTGCCGTTGCCGCTGTTTTTACCGTCGCGGCCATGCAGCCGCTTGTTCGGGTTGAGCCGTATATCCTGCTGGTGGATTCCAATACCGGCAAAACCAATGTGATTACCACGCTGGAGCATCAGACGGTAGATAACGACAAAGTGCTGAACAAGCATTGGTTGGGCAGGTATGTTGTCAACCGTGAAGGTTACGATTGGTACACCATCCAAGACACTTACGATACCACTATTGCCATGAGTTCGCCGCAGGAGCAGGCAAGATATTCCAAACCGTATCAGGACGGTGTCGGCCCGGATAAAATCTTAAAAGAGGATTTCCGCGTCAAGGTTGAAATCAAGTCCATTTCGTTTGTTGGAGAAACAGCTCAAGTTCGCTTCAGTAAAACCAAACTGCCGGTCAATCCCTCTTCGGGTGTCCAGCCTATTACCGAGCATCAGATTGCCACCATTGCCTACCATTATGACAACCCGCCAACAAAAGAAGAGGAGCGGGATTACAATCCCGTAGGCTTTATCGTCGATTCCTATCAGGTTGAAGTGGAGAATGTCCAGTCATGAACATGAAAAAAGCCTATCTTTTAACCGGCCTTGCTGCCGGTTTTTTTGCGTTTTCGGCGCACGCGGCTGCCATCCCCAAGGGTGCGGCCTACGATAAACGCATCCAGTATGTAAACTACAACCCTGACAATGTGGTTGTCATTCGTGCCGAAATCGGCCGTGCGGTACTGGTGCAGCTTGCCCAAGACGAGCGGGTCGAAGGCGAAAACAATGCCATCGTGGCAGGTAATACGGGGGCTTGGAAGCTAAAAACGTCTGGCAACAATATTTTTTTCAAGCCCACAACCGAAACACCTGAAACCAACCTGCTGATTTCCACCAACAAGCGCACTTATGCTTTTGATTTGCGTATGGCAGGCAGAAAGCAGCCGCCTACCTACATCCTGCGTTTCCGCTATCCCGAAGAGGCCGCCCGCCTACGACAGGCCGAAGCACAAAAACGGCAGGAAGCACGCCGGTTGGCCGCAATGCACAGCAACGGCCGACAGGCTTTGTCCGGTGCCAACTACAACTACTGGGCATACGGAGAAAAGACGCTTGCCCCGTCGGGAATGTGGGACGACGGCCGCTTTACCTATCTCAAGTTTGATGATGCCCGTGAGATGCCGACGGTATTCAAAGTTTCCCCCGACGGTACGGAATCCACCGTCAATACGCATATGGAGCAAGACACGCTGGTCGTTCACGATACTTCCGCGCTTTATTACCTGCGTTTGGGCAAAAAAGTGTTAGGTGTAGAAAACCGCAGCTACGACAGCAAGGGCAAATTCAATTATCGGGGTACGACCGTTGCCGGTGCCGTGCGTATGAAAAAAGGAAAGTAAACCATGAATCTGAATCCCAACAAACAACCTGACGAGTACGATGACGGCAGCCAAGGTTCGATTGAGCCGTCTGAAAACAGCCTGACGGCGCAAACACGCCATAACGAAGACTTCCGGCCGCATCAGAACCTGAAAGACTCCTTACCCGGCAGCGAGGCCGAACGCGGCATTCCGCAAGATTTGAGCGTGCGGAAAATCTCCACCATGCAGAAAGTCGGTATGCTGGTAGTCGGGATTTTCGGCGTCGGCTTGGTGGTTGCCGGTGTTGCCCGATACGGACAGGACTGGTTTAAGAAAGAACCCAAGCCCGAGCAGTTTCAGACGGCCTCAGAGGGAGGGCAGAAACACGACTTCGGCAGAAGCCAGCGCGAAGTGTTGGATGAGAAAGCCAACGAGATGCCCGAAGTAGTGGCAGCATCCGAGCCTGAAGAGAAAAAAGAACCCGAAACAATGCCGCAGGAAGAAACACCCGAAAATGCACCTGCTCCGGCTGTGGTCGAACCGCCGCCTGATTTGCGCCTGACCAGCCCGTTGACGTTTGACAAAGACGGAGGAACGGCCGACAGGCTGGCGGCGGGCGGAGCAGACGGCAGCGCAGCCTTGACGCAGGCTTCCCCTTATCCTACAGCCTTTCCCGACAGCGACAGCTCTCTTGGCGGAGCAGGCGGCCAAAGCCAGCAAAAAGGTTTGGCAGGCCGTCTGAATGCGTCGGTATTCACACCGGGCAGCGCAGCATTGCGCGGCAATATGGATTTCCTGTTGGGGCGTACAACCGGCATTTCCTGCTCATTGATGACGCGTATTGTTACTACCTATCCGGGCATTACCAAATGCCAAGTCATGAATGACGTATATTCGGCCAACGGCAAAGTATTGCTGGTGGAAAAAGGGTCTGTCATCCACGGCGAGCAGCAGTCTGCCCTGACGCACGGACAGGCGCGGGTTTTTGTTGCATGGACAACCATCGAAACGCCCAACGGCGTAAGCGTCAGCATCGACAGCCTCGGTGCAGATCCGTTGGGCGGCTCCGGCCATCCGGCCAGAATCAACAGCCATTTTTGGCAGCGCATCGGCGGCGCGGTCATGATCAGCATGGTGGACGACACCATCAATGCCTACGGCCGCCGCAGCAGCAACAAAGGTTCGTCCAACAACGTATCGTTTGAATCAACAACCGAAGCGGCGCAGGATATTGCTACCGAAGTGCTGAAAAACAGCATCAACATTCCTCCTACCGGCTACGTCAACCAAGGCGAGCGGATTATGGTGTATGTTGCCCGCGACGTGGATTTCAGCAATGTTTACGAACTTGTCCATACCGATTAACCAAACGCCGCCCCGATACGGGGCGGCATTGTTTTGGCAGAATACATGAGCGAATTTCACAACGACGTAACCGCCCGCAACTTGCTGGACAAATTGGGCGTTACAGAAAAACTCAACCGGCCGGGCATTACCGAAGTGCTGATCAACCGCAGCGGCGAAATGTTTACCGAAGACAGCAGCGGCTTTACCCGTTACGAAAGCGAAGTCCTGACGCTGGACAACCTTAAGCAACTGGGCAACGTGTTATGCGTTTTCAACGGTAAAGCGCTGACTGTGAAAAATCCCATCCATTCCGTAACCCTGCCCGACGGCGAGCGCGGGCATATCATGATGCCGCCCTCGTGCGAAGACGGCACAATGGTTTTTGCCTTCCGCAAACCGTCATCCAGCCGCTTCAGCTTGAGCGATTATCTCGATACCGGCCGTCTGCAAAATTTCAGCGACGTTTCCGCCTACGGCGTGCCTGAGCGGCGCACGACAGCGGAGATCGAAACAGACAGCCGTTACGTCCGCGACGTATGCGACAAAATGAAACTGCCGCACGATGTGAAGCTGGCCGACTGGCAGTACAAAATGCTCGATTACAAAGCAAACGGCGATTTGGCGGCGTTTTTTCAGGAGGCTGTCAAACGCAGGCTCAATATCTGCATGGTTGGCGGTACGGGTTCGGGCAAAACCACCTTTACCAAAGCCCTTGCCGACTTGATTCCGGCGCAAGAGCGCTTAATCACGATTGAAGACACGCACGAACTGTCTTTGCCCAACCACCCCAACCATGCCCATCTTTTTTACAAAGAACATATTACGGCCAAGATGATTGTTGCGGCCTGTATGCGTCTAAAGCCTGACCGTATCTTCCTGACCGAGCTGCGCGGCGACGAAGCATGGGATTATCTTTCCGCACTCAATACCGGCCATCCGGGCGGCCTGACCTCCGTACACGCCAACGATGCTAGAAGTGTACATTACCGTATTGCCCAGTTGGCAATGGAGTCTCCGGCGGGGCGTTCGATGGAACACTCCTACATCCTCAACACCGTCCGTGCCACCATCGACATCGTCTGCTACTTCGAGAAAACCCGCATGACCGAGCTGTATTTTGATCCTGTTGAAAAATACTACGCCATGCGCGGCAGGGCATAGGCAGCGCAACACCAAAGGCCGTCTGAACGTTCAGACGGCCTTTCTTTTAACCTAAAAAGGGCTTTATCATGCCATACGTCAACAAAATCGAAATCATGGGTAATTTGGGCAAAGACCCCGAACTGCGTTATCTGTCCGACGGCAAAGCGGCCACTAAAATCCAAGTGGCCGTATCCGAAAAGTGGACGGACAAGGCCACGGGCGCACAGAAAGAACACGTCGAGTGGGTGCCGGTATTGCTTTACGAGCGGCTGGCCGAAACGGTGTGCCGCTACATGAAATCGGGCGACACCATTTTGGTGTACGGCAAAATCCGTACGCGCCCCTATACCGGCCGCGACGGCATCGAACGCCATATTACCGAAGTCATCGCCTCGGAAATGCAGATTATCCGCACGCGCGAAGCGCAGGATGCGGCCGTATCCGACGGCGTGCACGACATGATGCGGTAAGGCCGTCTGAAGCGTTTCAGACGGCCTTTTTTGTTTGTTCAAACGGTCTTTGGAGAGGCGATACATGAAACGGAATTATTTGGCCGTGTTCGGCGTAACCGGCGTGCTGACGGCGGCGGCCGCGTGCGGCGGGATGTACTTGGGCGCGGTGGTGTACACGCAATGGCTGGGTTTGAAAACCGAGCCGTCCGTGATGCTGCTGCCTGCCTATTGGGCGCATTCGGCGCGGCTGCCTGCGGCCATGATGCTGCCTTTGCAGGTTTCGACGGCGTTGGCCGCCGCGATTCCGCTGGTGGTATCGGTGTTGTCGCTGGTGGCGGTGTTTGCCAAGCCGCGCCGCGAGCTGCACGGTTCGGCACGCTTTGCCAACCGCAGCGAGATTAAAAAAACCGGCCTGCTCAAAGAGAAGTTTCAGCCCGAAGACGCGCCGGATTTGCTGGTGGGCAAATACGGCGGGCAGTTTCTGCGCTGGAGCAGCAAAGAGTTTGCCTATTTGGCCGCGCCGACCCGTTCGGGCAAGGGTGTGGGCATCGTGATTCCCAACCTGCTGCATTATCGGGATTCGGTGGTGGTGTACGACCCGAAAATGGAAAACTTCTTAATCACGGCGGGCTTTCGTGCCAAACACGGGCAGGAGGTGTTTTTGTTCAATCCGGGCGGGCGGATGCCCGAACACGAGCGCAATCCCAATGCGCCGCTGGTCAGCCACCGCTGGAATCCGCTCACTTATGTGCGCCGCAATCCGACCTATACCTACAAAGACGCTTTGGGCGTAGCTGCCATCATGTATCCCGATCCGGTCAATGCGGGCGGCAGCGCGATGTTTTTCGCCGAAGCCGCCCGCAAGCTGTTTGCCGGTTTGTTGATGTATCTGATTGAAACCGAGCCGGAGCGGGATTTGGGCCTGCTGGAAAACCGCACCACGATGGCCAACCTGTTCCGCCTGTGCGCCCCGACAAACGGCAAAACGCTGTCGGAATGGATACGCGACGAAATCGAGCTGCGCTCCCGTTCGCCGCAGGCGGCATTGAGCGGCAACTGCATCACGCTTTTGTCCGACTTTGCCAACGGCAACGCCAAAACGGGCGCGGATATTGTGGCCACCGTAACCGCGCCTTTGTGCATCTTCATCGATCCCGTGGTCGAAGCGGCCACCGGCGGCGATGATTTCCGTTTGGACGACGTGCGCAAAAAGCGCATGACGGTTTATTTGGGCGTGCTGCCTACCGAAACCGCCGTTTTTGCGCGGCTGACCAACTTGTTTTTCAGCCTGTTGGCCAACGTCAACGTTTATCAGGGTTTGCCGGAAAACAACCCGGGCATTTTGAAATACCAGTGCCTGATGCTGATGGACGAATTTACCGCGCTGGGTGTCGTACCCGCTATCGAACACGGCGTGTCGTACCTTGCCGGTTACAACATGCGGCTTTTGCCGATTTTCCAAACGCCCTCGCAGATGGAAAAGCTGTATCAGAAAACCGGTCAGCGCACGTTTTTTACCAACTTCGGCTGCCAAATCGTATTTCCGCCGCGCGACCAGTCGGATGCGGAGGAATACAGCCGCCTTGTGGGCTATCAGACTTTCAAAGCCAAATCGTCGTCGCGTTCGCACGGCAAAAGCAGCAGCCGCAGCAACAGCGTGAGCGATCAGAAACGCGCGGTCATGAATCCCGACGAGCTGAAAATGATGCCCAAAGAAGACTGCATCATCAGCTTGGGCAGCAGCAGGCCGATATACGCGCAAAAGATTGTGTACTGGCAAGACCCCGTGTTGTCCAAACGCGCCAACCTGACGCTGCCGGAAGTGCCCGTGTTGCAGCTTGACGCGCCCAAACGGGCGGCACCGCAGGCAGCAGTCAAGGCCGAATACCTCGCGCCCGAAGAGTTGGACGGCTTTCATTGGCAGGACGGTGCCAACGCCGAAGACTTCGCCCGTTCGATTTTGGCCGCAATTGTGCCGCCGGGCAGTCCGCCGGAGTATGTGGCCGAACTGGTGCCGGTGGTGGCGCAGAACTGGGGCGAAGGCAGCCTGCCCGTGATTGCCGCAATCCTGCAGGACACCGCAGGCATCAATCCTACCGACCTGCCGCAGACGGCCTGATTTTCCGTTTCAGACGGCCTCCGCTTCATGCGGCGGCCGTTGTTTTTTGTGAGGAGACAACATAATGAGCAACCGCGACGAAATCGAAAAAGCCCTAAGCTACATCGAGCCGCACGACCGCGACGTGTGGGTCAATACTGCCTATTCGCTGAAACACGAGCTGGGCGAAGAGGCGTTTGACATGTGGGACAGATGGTCGCAGCAGTCCGACAGCTACAGCAGCCGCGACGCACGCAGCGTGTGGAAAAGCATCAAAAACCCCACCCGCACCATCGCATCGCTGTTTTACGACGCACGCGCCAACGGCTACCGCCCCGACACGCCCTATACGCCGCCTTCGGCCGAAGAGCAGGCACGCCGTCAGGCCGAAGCCGCAGCGGCACGCGAGGCGGCGCAGAGGCAGCAGCAGGAAAACCATCTGCGCGTCAGCAAAACGGCGCAGCGGATTTGGCGCAACGCCGCTCCCGCCACTTTGGCGCATCCCTATCTGGCCGCCAAAGGCATTACCGACCCGGCCGTGTTGGGCGGCATCCGCCAAAGCGAGTATCGGGGCGTACTCAACCTGCAAATCCCCATCTACCGCGACGGCACGCTGTACAACCTGCAATCCATTTCGCCGGACGGCGGCAAGCACTTTCTGAAAGACGGCCTCAAGTCGGGCGGCTACACCGTGGTCGGCGACGCGGCCGATACCGCGCGGGGCATTGTGGTTGCCGAAGGCTTCGCCACCGCCGCCAGCATTCATCAGGCCACCGGCAAACCCGTGGTTGTCGCGTTTGACGCGGGCAATATGGTTACGGTGTCCGAGACGCTGGCCAAAAACCTGCCGCCGGACATCCCCGTAACCATCGCGGTTGACAACGACGCATCCGGCACCGGCTTGGCCAAAGCGCGGCAGGCGGCCGCCCTGTTCGGCGACAGAGCCAAAGCCGTGCAGCCCGAATTTACCATGACGCAGATTCAGCAGTTCCAACGCGAAAACGGCCTCGACAGCCAAGGCCGCCCGAAGCTGCCCAGCGACTTCAACGACCTGCACAAGCTCGCCGGTATCGCGGCGGTCAGGCAGGCGCTGGACGAAGGGGTCAACCTCGCACCGCAGGGCGACGGCTTCGCGCAGGCGGCCGCCGACCAAGCGACCGAGTGGCAGGACAGAATGCAGGCACGCGGACAGCGGAAAAGGCCGTCTGAAAGCGCAACACCCGATATGAAAGGCAATGCAATGGCACAACAAGACACCCCGCGCGAAACACCCGAAGCCGCGCAAACCAACGGCATCGAGTTTGACGGCCGCCGCGCAGAAGTGGAAAAAAACGCCCCCAAGCACGGCGCAGACAGCCCAAACGGCGATACGCCGCGCCCAAAGCAAAGTAGCGGCGTTTCAGACGGCCTCAAACCCGAACAGTCCGAAAAACCCACCCGCGAACCGTCCGCAGCCCCAAAGGGCGAACCCGGCCAAACCGATGCCGCCGCCCTGTTGCAGGGCAGGGATAAAAAAATCGTATTGGATTTGAACTACACCACGCCCGAGAGCCTGCAAAACCGCTATATCACGTTTGAGGGCAGGCTGCTTTCGCCGAGCAGACAATACGCTTCGCCCGACAGCTACCGCACCGTATTGTTTACCGACAAAGGCAACAAACTGACCACCGCCAAATCCGACCTGCAAACCGTCAAAGACATGCTGGAAGTGGCCAAACACAAAGGCTGGGACAGTATCAAAATCAAGGGCAGCAAAGAGTTCAAATCCCTGATGTTTGTGATGGCCGAAAGCCAAGGCATCCGCACTTCCGGCTACAGTCCCAAGCCCGAAGATCTGGCGATGGTGGAGCGTTTGCGTCAAGAGTACGCGCTCAACGGCATCGAAACCGCCCCACGCCAAGAGCGGCGCAGCGGCGTTTCAGACGGTCTGAAGCAGGAGCAGGAACAGGAGCGCAGGCCGTCCGAACAGCCCGGCCGCAGCGGCGATACGCCGGTTTCAGGCAAACCCGACGTAGAGGCCATCTCCAAAGCCGACAAAATGCTGGCGCAAAGCGGGCTGCCCAGCGATGCCGTCATCAACGCATCGCACGAAGCCGACACCCATTTGGGCGCGCCCATGCAGGCCATCGGACAGGGCGAAATCCGAAGCGAAGCCGCCGCAGCGGCCGCGCAAATGAAAGCGGCCGCGCTGCAAACCGGTTACGAATCGGCCAAATCGGTATATACGCGCAAAGCGGAAAAACTCTCCAAGCCCAACAAGCAGCTTTTGGCGTTTCACGAGCGCAGCATGATGGATACCATCAGCGGCCTCAAAGGCGATGCCCGCACGCTGGCTTTGAAAAACTACTACGAGCATACGGCTGAAAAAATGAGCGGCAGCAAGCTGAACCTGCCCAAACCCATGCAGATTCCCGCGCAGGCACAAAGCCCGCAGCAGCAGCGCGACACGCGGGCGCAGGAACGCGGCAACGCACCCGAAATCAGCCGGTAAACGCCAACACACGCCAGCCCAAAGCTTCCCGCTTCGGGCTGGCTGCTTTTTGACAGGGATACCACCATGACCGACCCGAACAAAACAACAAGGCCGTCTGAAGTTTCAGACGGCCTTAATGCCGTGCAGGATGCGGAACAAACCTCTGCCCGTTCCGAGCGTGCGCCGTGGCGGGATTTTCCGCCGCTGATACGCAACGGCACGTTGGCCGAAATGCAAAGCGCCGAAAGCTACCGTGCTGCCAAAGCGGGCAATGGCAAGGCTGCATTGGCTTTGGTACAATCCCTGCTTACCAAACAAACTGTTGATGCAGTTAAAGAAATGGTAGGAGATAAAACACCGCTTATCGTGGGTATCCGGGCAGAGGAATCAGCCGGCCGCAACCGTATTCCTGCCATGATGGCCGAAGTATTGGCCGAACATACCGGTTGGCAAACCGACCGCAGTCTGTATCAGGTCAGTTATGCAGGGCGTACCGGCCGCGACAGCAGTTACCGGCTTGCCTTTCCTGCCATATTTGGCGGCAATGTTCAGTCCGGCCGTGATTACCTGATTGTAGATGACAATTCCACGATGGGTGGCACTATTGCCGGACTGCGGGGCTATATTGAAAACCGTGGCGGCCATGTGCTTGGCGCAGTTGTGATGAGCGCACGCGCTACCGGTCTAAATATTGTACCGACACAAAAACAGCTTGACGAAATCCAAAGAAAACACGGAGACGCACCTAATGACTACTGGCTACAAACCTTCGGCTACAGCATCGACCAACTCACTCGAGGTGAGGCAGGCGCAATTCGATCATCCCCGACTTTTGACGCCATCCGAGATCGAATCGCTCAAGCAAGACTTCGAGAGCTTTCACGAGTGGGCAAAAGAGGAACTGCGCAGGAATCCCATGAAACTACGCGACCGCAACACGGAGCAGAACGCCCCAAAGTTACCCAAGGCGTAAAGCCGTCAGATTCTCCAACCCAAGCCGCCGCACAAGATGCAGCGGCTTTTTCTTTGTCCGGCGGTACGCCGCGCCCCGTGCAGGAGCAAATGATGAGTAAAGCGCAACAGTTACAGCAGACGGCTGTTGATTATGTACTGCGGCAAAAGGCAGATTTTATGGAGGGCGGCTTGGATTTCCGCAATATGGATACGGCTGTGGCCGCGCAATACGGGCAGGCATTGGCGCATCGCACGATGACCAGCACGCTGTCCGACATGCTCAAGCAAAACGCCCAAGCAGGCCGGACGATTGATGCCCGCCATTACTTTATGATGCAAGACATCAAACAGTTTGAACAGGCAGGTATTTTGGTATCCGAACCCAATAGCCGCAACGGTTGGGATTACCGGTTTAGTGAAACAGGCCGCGCCTTGACACTAACCTTACTGAACCATCCGATACGGACGGAAAAAACACATCAGGCCGAAAGGCCGTCTGAAACCCGCCCCCAAGCCCCCGACCCTGCCGAACGCCTCGATGCGGCTAAAGCGCAATACCGTGCCCGGACGGCCTCAATGAGTGAGTTGGAACAACGTTGGCAGGCCATGCTGGAGCGTTCGATGGAAAACCTGATTAAAGGTTTGTCGCCGCAAACGCAGATGCTTGCCCGCATCAATTTTTATGAAAACCAAATCAGGCAGCCACAGCCTGAAAGAAGCGCAAATCAGCACGAGCTTAAGTTCGACCGCTGATTTTTTTTTGCCGTTTGAGGCCATCTGAACCTTTCAGACGGCCTTTTTTTGCAGGAGTGAAACATGGACGGAACAGATGCAAACGATACGGCCAAATGCCCGCCGGTGCGGGTATTCGGCCTGAACACCGACGAGCAGGCCGCCCTGCGCGGGCTGGCGCGGCAACGCTTCGGCAAAGCCAGCCTGTCGCTGTTGGCTAAAAAGCTGCTTCAGGCAGAGCTGCAACAGCCTCAAACCGTCGAGCCGCTCAAGCTGCCGCCGCCCAAGTGCGCCCGCCGCATCACGCTGCGGCTGCCCGACAAAGACCGCGCCTATCTCGAAGCGGCGGCGGCCGTGCGGCGCGGCAGCATCAACGACGTAGTGCGCGACATCATCCAGTCGCACATCTACCAACACCCCATGATTTCTGCCCACGAGGCCGACGCGCTGTATCAGAGCAATTACCAGTTGCTGACCATCGGCCGCAACCTCAACCAAATCGCACGCCGTCTGAATGCGGGCGAAAATGCCTCCCTTACCGGCAACGACATTGCCGCGCTCAAAGCCTATATCGACGCGCACACAAGCAAAGTCGCCGCCGTATTGCAAACCCACCGCCGCCGCAAGCGCGGCCACACGACGAGAAAGGCAGCCCATGAGCCTTAACCGCCATGCCGACGACTGGTTTCTCGGCAAAACCCGCGCCGTTTACGGCAAAAAAGACGACCTCGTGCTAGGCAAAGCGTCCAAGCGCGGCGGTAAAACATCAGACGGCCGCAAAGGCGGCAAGTCCGCCCGCCATGCCCCGCCGCCGCCGCTCAAAAGCGGCAGCGCCCTGACCAACCTGAAAGCCGCCGCGCTCAAACATCCCGAAGTGATGGTCAAAATCCCCAAGCGTCTCAGCAACAAATCCAACGGAATGCGCGGCATCCGCAACCATTTGGACTACGTCTCGCGCAACGGCGAAGTAAGTTTGGAAACTTCAGACGGCGAGCGGCTGGAGGGCAAAAAAGCCGTGCGAAGCCTGTTGGACGACTGGCAGAAACTCGGCATTCCCGAAGAGGGCAAACACAAAGAAGCCGTCAATATCGTGCTGTCCATGCCCGCAGGCACGCCGCCGCAAGCCGTGTTAAACGCCGCCCGCACCTTTGCCGCCGAGCAGTTTGGCAACCACCAATACGCCTTCGGCCTGCACCACGAAAGCGAAAAACCCGGCGAACCCGCGCACCCGCATGTGCATCTGTGCGTATTAATCCGCGACGGCTTCGGCCAAAGGCTCAACCCGCGCAAAAACGACCTCTTCGAGTGGCGCGTGCGCTTTGCCGAAAAGCTGCGCGACGAAGGCGTATTGTGCGCCGCCACCAAGCGGCAACACCGCGGCCGGGTGCAAAAGCCCGAAGACGGCATCCAACGCGCCATGCGCCAACGCGGCGCACTCAGCCGCACCGCAAGGCAGCAGGCCAAAGAGCTGATGTCCGCCCTCAAAAGCAGCCAAAGGCCGACGCATCCGTTTTTAAAAGAAACCATGCAGACGCGCGGCATCATCTTGGAGCAATACGGCAAAATCGCCAAAGAGCTGTACAAGATGGGACACAAAACCGAAGCCCGCATTGTCAGCAAACTGGCCAAAGAAACCGCCGCGCAGCCGTTTGACACCCAAGCCCAACAAAGCTACGACCGCCTGCACGGCAACCGCCGCGCCATCAGCCGGATGCAGCAGCGCTTGGACGAAAACAAACCCCAAACCGACATTTCACGCTGATTCAGAAAGGCAGAATCATGAATGCAAAAGAGAAAAACATCGTAGAAATCGACCTTAACGCCATCGTCGCCCATTTGTCCGACACCATCGCATTTACCGGACAGATTTTGAAGGAGCTGCCGCCGTCGGACAAAGCCTCTTCCGTAGGGGCGGTTATCCGTTCCGACATCGAAAGCCTGATAGACATCCTGACTGTCGGCAGCATCGGCGGCGAAGACTTCCGCCACAATCCCGCCTTTGCCCAACTGCTGTCGCTGTGCGGCCGCGCCGACACACTTGGCGGCACGGGCGAAATAACTGATTCAAAAGATTTTCTGACGGCATTAGCCGCCAAGGCCGACTATGGCCACCTGATTTCTCCCGAACGGGAATGTACTGTCCGGCTCAACGACATTGAGCAGCTGGTTGTCCTGAAGGCACACGATTTTGGGATTGAAAACCTTAGTGAAGACGAGCGGCACGAACTCTACAGAATCATTACTGCATTGAAATATTGCATTAATCCGTAAGAGAGACAAACAACATGACTCAAAGCAATGCAATGAAAGGAGACAGCCGGCCATGCGGATGCCCAAGCAATTTACCCTAGACCTGCGCGGCAAGCTCATTTGCGATCTGTTCGCCGGTGGCGGCGGCGCATCCTGCGGCATCGAGCAGGCTACCGGGCTGTATGTCGATATTGCCGTCAACCACGACGCGCAGGCCATATCCATGCACACCGCCAACCATCCGCAAACGCGCCATTTCCAGACCGACGTGTTTGATGTCGATCCGGCTCAAGCCTGCGGCGGCCGCCCGGTCGGGCTGCTGCACCTCAGCCCCGACTGTACGCACCACAGTCAGGCGGCGGGCGGGCAGCCGCGCAGCAATGCCGTCCGTTCGTTAAGCTGGGTCGGCAAACGCTGGGCGGCGCAGGTGCGGCCGGAAGTGATCACGCTGGAAAACGTGAAGCAGATTACCCGTTGGGGGCGGCTGGTGGCCAAGCGCGACAAAGCCTCCGGCCGCGTGATCAAAACCGACGGCACAATCGCGGCCGCCGGAGAGTGCGTTCCCGTGCGGCAGCAATATCTCGTGCCCGATCCCAAACGCACGGGAGAGCGCTGGCAAAAGTTCGTGCACGAATTGGAAAAACTGGGCTATGCCGTCGAATGGCGCATCTTGTGTGCGGCCGACTACGGCGCACCCACCACCCGCGAGCGGCTGTTCATGGTGGCACGGCGCGACGGGCTGCCGATTGTATGGCCGGAACCCACCCATTTCAGACGGCCTGCCAAAGGCCAAAAGAAATGGCGCGGCGCGGCCGGGTGCATCGATTGGACGCTGGCCGGAAAATCCGTGTTCGACCGTCCCAAACCGCTGGCCGAAAACACCCTGAAACGCATCGCCAAAGGCATTAAAAAGTTTGTGCTGGACAACCCGCAGCCCTTTGTTACCGGCACCCGCGCAGCCGTATTAATCAATGCCGCGCACGGCGAAGGCAGCGGCGCAAGCAGGCGGCGGGGTATCGGCAGCCGCGACATCACACAGCCCGTCGGCACGGTAACGGCCTCCGGCAACGGCGGCCACGCCCTTGCCTGCGCCTACCTGATGCAGGCCAACGACGGATTCAACAGTACCTTCGGGCGCGATGCGGCCGAACCGCTGACCACCATTACCAACAGCGGCAGCCAGCAGCAGCTTATTTCCGCCTGCTTGATCCGGCAGTTCGGCGCAAGCACAGGCAGCGACATTTCCGAACCTGTCGGCACGGTCATGAGCGACGGCGGAGGCGGCAAAACCTCGTTGGCCGTGTGCGAACTCGGCAGCGCAAAAGAACGCGCCCTGCGCGTAGCCGATTTTTTGATCCGTTACGGCGAAGGCTTTTCAGACGGCCTTGACACGGAAGGCCGTCTGAAAACGGTAACGCTGCATATCGGCGGCGAACCCTACTACATTACCGACATCACGCTGCGGATGCTCGAACCCAAAGAGCTGTACAAAGCCCAAGGTTTTCCCGACAGCTACATTTACGACCGCGACGGCAGCGGACGGCCGCTGACCAAAACCGCCCAAGTAAGAATGTGCGGCAATTCCGTATCGCCGCCGCCGATGGCCGCGCTGATACGGGCAAACTACCGCCCCGAAGAAGCATTGGACGAACAACAGGCGGCCTGACCGCCCATGACATCAAACAGCCTGCCGCCACACAGATACCGTGTGGCGGCAGGCTGTTTTTTTACGTCCGCACCCCACAAACCGGCCAAATAGGGTGGACAATTTGCATATGGACAATTAAAGCTTGAAAAGGCCGTCTGAAACGGCATGCCCGCCGTTTCAGACGGCCTTAAGCGTTCGACGGTTAATAATGGTATCGGCATTGCGCGACAAACAATGTATCGCCGCGTACCTGATAGACCAAGCGATGCTCCAAATCAATCCGCCTCGACCAAAACCCCTGCCAGTTATGCCGCAGCGGTTCGGGTTCGCCCAAGCCCTCAAACGGATGGCGCATAATGTCTTTAATCAGCAGATTGATGCGTTTCAGAGTCTTTTTGTCTTGGGTTTGCCAGTATAGATAATCCTCCCAAGCATAGTCTGCCCACGCCAAGATCATGATTCTGCCAAGCCGCGTTCAACCGCCAGCCCCTGCCGGATTTGTTCGACAGCCTGATTCAATCGTTGCGCGTTTTGGGGGCTTGCCGTCAAATAGGCCGTTTCTTCATAGGAATGGAAATCCTCCAAACTCATCACAACCGCAGGTTTGCCGTTTTGCCGGGTAATCAAAACAGGCCGATGGTCGTCGGCCACTTTATCCAATGTCCCCGCCAGCTCGGCACGAAACGCGCTGTAAGTCATAACATCCATTACGATACTCCTTAAATAGGTACGCATTATTGTACAACTATTGCGTATTTCAAACCATCTTGCCTTTGATGGACAGGTGGTTTTTTCACGCCCGTCTGCCAAACAGCCCGCCTGCCAGACAACAGCCCCGCTGCAAGACAATAGCAATCTGCTATAAAAAATGCCCGCCGTAGGGGGCAAGTGAAAAACAGGCATGGCGGTTTTGCAGGCTGCCGCAGGTGCCGGAAAAGCCGCCTAAGTCTGTTTTTCACTTGGGGGCGTGGGGCCGTTTCGGTCGAACCCTGAGAGACGGTAACGGGGCTGTGGCGGGCATTTTTCCATGCCAAAGGCCGTCTGAACAGCCGAAAACGGGCGAAAATTAAACGCAAATTAACTTTTAATTTACCTAAATTAATTGTTTTGCGGTTGGTTTTCGCCCGTTTTTTGTATCATTTATACAACCAAATCATCAGGCCGCTAGATTTTCGGCTTCATATTGCGCTGTGATTCGTCTGAAATCCCTCATATCCGATATGATGTTATCGTTAATATACAGATGGCTATCGATGGCATTGATATAAAAATCCACTTTAGCCGACGGGTATAACGCATAAATTTCACTTTCCAAATTCCACAAAATAACCGCCTGTCTGACGTTGCCCAAATGCGGACAATGATTATGAGCGCGTACCAACTCCCAAATTTCATCATCATAATTACCGTTGCCACCCAATTCTTCTAAAATTTCGCACCAGTTGTAAAAATTGTGGGATACGTCATTGTAAGATTCAAACATTTCTTCATCTCCCGTTTGCGGCCGCCGTTCAGACGGCCTTTGGTCTGTTTTAGCGGCCAAGATTGGAAATCGCGCCGATCTGCCCTATGTATAAATTCAGCCGTTTGTTTTTTAGCAGCTTGTGCCGCCGGTATTGTCGCTCCGCCTCTCTGCGGGTGTAGCCACTAAAAACCATCGCGCCATATGCGCGGCCGCTTTTGTCGTAAGCGTTGATTCGGTAATTTGCCATTATCTTTTTGCTCCTGTTGCCATTCAGACGACCTTTAGGCCGTCTGAAAGCCGTTTTAGTCAATCATCAAATCAAGCCAAATAATCGCGCGTAAAAACGGCGCAATGTAGGTTGACTAGATACCGGACGATTTTCGTAACCCCTGCACGGTCAAGGTCTAGTACCTTATCGCGCAACGGAAATTTCTCTCCGCCCACCTCGATAATGATCTTGTCGCCGATATGACATACAACTTCAATACAGCCGTAACCGTGTGCGATGCCGTGAACAAGGTCTTGAAATTCTTTGGGGGTATATCTGGTCATTTTTTAATCCTCCGTTCAGACGGCCTTTTGGCCGTCTGAAAGCCGTTTTAGTCAATCATCCTGAAAATCCGAGCCGCCTCTTCGTGTCCGGCCGCGTAATCCCTAAGACGGTAATAACCGTCAACCAGCTTTTCCAGCGTCGCACCGCTTTGCCCGTCCATCGCACAATTCAGGGCAAACAGCGTGGCGGTAATGCCGAAGGCATCGGCAGACATGCGGCATTCAAAACCGTTGGAACTCACGCAGTCAAAATCATCTTCGGTATCCCGACAGCAGTAAAAACCGCCGTTTGACAATTCGCAGAATTCCCAATAACCGCCGTCGTAGTCGCGGCTCAAGTTGTCGGCAATGCCGTATAAAGCCGTCTCAAACGCCAAATAGGCCGCGCTGGTTTTTTCCGGCAGAAATGCCGGGCGTTTTGAGTTGGGTACAACGGTCATCGTGATGGTTTGGGTAATCGGGTTCGTCATTTTCCGTCTCCATTCATTTGTTATAAAAAATATCCAATTACCGCCCGGTATTCCGCTACCGGTACTTCGGCGTAAACCTCCATCCCGCCCAAGCATCGGTTGTGTTTGAACTTGCTGACCAGCTTTTGCACGGGCTTGGGCAGGAACACAAAAGAATCTTCGATAACCAGTTTCAAATATACGGTTGTTATATTGCCGGTAGGCGCAAATGCGGTAACAGGCGGCAGCCATCCGATATACGCGCCATCCAAAGCGGCGGTAAGTTTGGCAAACGGGTTTTTGATTGGTTTTTGTCGTGTCATTTTTTAATCCTCTCTGTTTAAACAGGTATCGGCGGCCGCCGTTCAGGCGGCCTTTTGGGGTCAACTGCCTATACGGCGTGCCATTGTGCGGCCGTGCCGCCGTTGGCACTCACGACGCGCCGTTTTGCGCGGCGCAATACTTCTTGGCTGTTGCAGCCTTCGGCTTTCAGCTCGGCAAAGTAGTTTTTGCGGATATGGTCGGCAATCCATTCCGTTCCCGTAGCAAACGGGTAGCAAGATGCGTAAACGCGGTTGCAGCGTTCCGCGTCCAACTCTGCGATGACGGCCGCGATGGTACGGGCGCGTTTGAGCTTGGCAGTTTTCATTGCTGAATCCTTTCCTAAGTAACTATGCTTAACGTAACAACAAACATCGGGAGGCTTGCGCCGCCGCGTTGTGATGTCGTTAAAAATTCCCAAGCCGCCAAAGTCCAGACCGGCTTTGAGCGGATTTCATCTTTGTCCGAACCGCCTAAAGCGGTGTGGAAAAGGTGGAATCCGCGCAAAGACGCTCGTCTTGGTCTGGACTTTGGCGGCTTGGGAATTTAGACATCACGCAACAACGCGGCGGCGCAAGCCTCCCGATGTTTGTTTTTCAGGGCAGCCGCTTGGCGGCGTTTCCGCCTTCGGGCGGAATTTTTTAAAACGCCTTAGGGCGTTTTTTGGCACCCTGTGCCTATCCTGCGTGTAGTTTGAAAATAGTGGGTTTAAGTAGAAATTGGACGTTTTTTGCAGGGGTGAGGTTCGCGCGGAGGGGGAGATTGTTGTTTAGTATTGTGATATTGTTGTATTCATATTGTGTTTTAGTTGTTTTTAAATTGTTTATATGTTGTTTATACGAGTAAGTAGAGTTTTTTAGTTGTTTTAGTATTGTTGTATTGTTGTTATTTTGGTTGTTTTGTATTGTTTAAATGTTGTATTAAGTAGTAGAATAGAGTTAAAGTTGTATTCGTGTTGTAGCCATGTTGTATGCAAAAGGAAGCTGATATGGATGATTTGGATGACTTCATCAAAGAGCATGGCCATGAGCCAAAACGAGTGAACCGATCGGTTTTGGAGCCGTACCGGGACGAACTTTTGAAAATGCGGAAAATGGGATTTACTGAGAAAGTAATGCTGCAATTTTTGAAAGAAAAAAAGAATCTAGCCATCAGCCAACAGGCTTTAAACCGATTCATCCGCTCACGGTTGAACAAACAGGAAGCGGATAAAAAGGAAGTTGAAAAGCCCGCTCCCGCCATCAAACAGGCGGTAAGAGAAAACCAGCCAGCTAACCCCGCCCCCACCGTCAAACAGGAAGCGGGCAAAAAAGACGTTGAAAAAACCGCGCCTGCGTCCAACCCTCAAAAAAAGAAATTCCAATGGCCGCCGAAAGACGTAAGTAGCGAAAACTTGTATTAAAAAAGGCCGTCTGAACCTTTTCAGACGGCCTTTCTACCCATTTGCAACAGGGCTATAACTCAACTTCGACAAACTCGCCGCGTTCGGCTTGTGCGATAGATTCCGCCAAACGCTCGTCATTCCTACGCTTAAGCTCCTTATCTACAAAGGCCATTGCCTCGTTATGCGGCATTGTCGGGGCGGGATCGGTAATAGATTTTTCAACTTTTGCACGAAACCAAGCATCATAGCTTTCGGCTTCGGCATCACATCCGCAAATCGGTTCAGGTATAACTTCCACATTCATGCGATTTCTCTCCTGTCTCAAGCCGCCATTATAAAACTTATCCACAAAATCCGTGCATAACTCCTATTTCTCCCCAAGCGGCCATATCCCCGTCAAACCCTATCTTCCCCTGCTTAAAAAATAATCACATCAAAACCCATCTGCGCGGCCGCGCAATGTCTTTAATCTCTGTCGTTATCTATATATAGAGTAACTGCACATTCCGGGCAAAGTACATTGCCCGTTTTGCACAAAGTACATTGTACGTTTTGTACAAAGACATGATTTTAAAAGACAAAATTTACGCGCTGATTTGGGCGGATTTCTATTCCTATCGGATATTTTTCCGCTTTTCAGACGGCCTTTCAGCCGCCACTACATCCCGAGGGCGCAAAAAAGCGGCCTTGGGGTCGGATTTCGCCCCAAAGGCCGTCTGAAAGCCGTTTTTGCCCCGTTTTAGGGCAAAAAAAGGCACGGCAAAGCTGCCGTGCCTGTTTGATGGTCGGTTATTTGAGTTTTTTCAGGTTATCCAGCAACGCTTGTCTGCCTTCGCTGTCAGGGTCGGATTTCGGCGGCGGCGGTTGGTTTCGCTCGGCCATCTGCTTTTCCAGCTCCCGCCGCGTGTCGGCCGCACTTGCCGCCGGAGCTTGGGCGGGCGGATTGCGCTCCGACACATAAAAGCCCGCCCAGCCTGCCGCAACGGACTTTTCCATAACCTGCCGTACATCGATGCCGCGATTACGCAGCGTTTCAAGCTGTTCGAGCAGTTTCTTTTTCGATTGCGGCAGCAAACGCTTGCCCATCTTCAACCGCATGGCCACAAAAGCCGTCCACTCCTTGAGCGGCACCCACTTGGGCAGATGAAAGCCCTGCGCGTCCTGCTGCAAGCCCGATTCAAAATCCGGCGCATCCTTCCCTTTGAGCGCGTACACCTTGGCCAACAGCGTCTGCTTCATCAAACGCCAGTTCATAATCCCGTGTACGCCCGCGCGCTTGTAGGCCACCAAGCCCAAGTCCACCAAATAATCCCGCGCCTTTTCATAGCCGCGACGGGTCAGGCCGAGGTCTTCCCAAAGATTGCGGCCGCTCTTGTAAATCCAGCCTTCGCGCACGGCGTATTTGGGATTGTTTTCCAACACCTCTGTCAGCCCGAACAAATACGCAAGCAGCCTTGACGCGGGCAGATTGCCGCGACAAAGCGCATCGAACTCGTGATACACGATGTCGAAGGTCTCGCTGAGGTGGGTGCGGATTTCGGTGATGAGCATGGGTTAAAATAACTCAATCATGCTTTTGATATAAAGCAGGATTTACTTTTAACTCCCCATCAGAGAGTTTTTCGATTCGATAAGCCTGTTTTTCAGGTACGATTTCTTTCCATTGGGTTACAGCCGATGGACTAATTCCCAAAGCCTGAGCGGTGGCAGTTTTTGAGCCAAAGAATTGTAAGACATCTGATTTAAGCATAATTTTTTGCTCTTAATTTAAGACTACTTAAATTATAAGTGTGAAGATAACTTAAATCAAGATGGGCTAAGATAAGCTGAATTAGTATCGTAATTCAGGTGAAGCTTGTGGAAGTAACAATCGGCCAGCGGATTCGGCAGAAAAGAAAAGAATTTAATTGGACGCAACAGGAGTTGGCAAAAAGATTAAAAGATGTCTCTCATGTTGCCATTTCTCAATGGGAGTCAAACACAACGAAACCCAATGCAGAGAACCTATATGAGCTGTCTGTTGTCTTAAAATGTGATTTGGGATGGCTGCTCAAAGGAGAGGGAGCAAAATCTTCTGTTACGCCATATAACAATGATGATATTTATAAAATCCCTGTACTTAATGATGAATCATTAAGCAATATACATGATGTCCTCGATATACCTATCTCATCACATGAAAGTGAGTACATCATGACAAATGTAAAAAAATCAGAATTTATTTTTGCATATCGAATTGCAGATGATTCCATGAAACCAGACTTTGTAGCTGGCGACATGGTTGTAATTGAAACAACGTTAAAACCGGTTCCTGGTGAGTTTGTTATTGCAAAGATTGGCAATGACATTGTTTTTAGAAAGTATCAGGTTGAAAGTTATTTAAATGGGGAAGTTGAGAATATTGCTCTCTCTCCATTGAACGATGATTTTCCTACGCTTTCATCATCAAGATATGATATTAACTTGATTGGCACTATGATTGAGCATCGGATTTATCGTAGAAAACGGTAGCAAACAAAAGCCCCGCATTTCGCGGGGCTTCCTGTATAATTGATTTTTCTGCCTGCCTGTAAAGGTAGGCAGTTTTTAATCCCTGTGTTTATACACTTCCCTGCGGTTTCCCACCCTGATAACAAGCACTGTCATTTTACCGTCCTCAATTTTGGAAATAATGCGGTAATCCCCCACTCTGTATTTCCAAAACTCCCCCAAATCCGAACCTTTCAACGCCTCTCCGATACTGCGCGGGTTGTCCAAAGCAGCGACGCGCTCACGCAAAAATCGAACGATCCTGCGGGCATGCTGCCTATCCATTTTGCCAAGTTCTTTCTCAGCATCTTCGCCAATCTCAATCTGCCAAGCCAAGATCTTTCTCCACTTCGTCTAACAAATAGGAACGGCTCTGGCCAGTTTTAATTTCGGTGTAACGCTGTTCGGCTAAATACAAATCCTCCAAATCGTCCAAATATTCCAAAATTGCCTCTCTTGCGTAAAAGGTTTTGGTACGGCCTGTCTTTGCAGCCAACGCCGCCAAACGCTTTTCTACATCAGATGGTAAGCGGATTGCCAACATAGTTTATCCTTTCTGCTATACATGTATAGCAGATTATCTACAATTTATTTCAAGTTGTCAAAATTTAGTTTCACAGAAAAAGTGATATTTGTTATTTTCATTTAATATTCAAATAGATACAAAAATAATTTCAGAAATCTTAAATTTCAGCTTGCTTAACTTTTTAAGTTATCTTAAAATTAAACCCATCGAGAAATCGAACTGCTCTTTAAAAGTTGGGAAACGTAGCAACCGGCCTTCAGGACTGCTTTTTTAAAGCGGATATAGGAAGAAAAGGCCGTCTGAAATCGCTTTCAGACGGCCTTTGGGTAAATCGAACAAACGGTTGCAGGCAGCATCCATCTGCCGAAAAGACAAACGCAGAGACAGCATCCGGGTAGCGCATGAACGTCCGGCCAGCCTGCTGGTGGACGTATTTTTTTAATCGGGGCGTATCTCCGATGCGGCCGTAATCTACGGAAAAGCGGCCAAACTACATGACTGTGTGACTGTATATGCCCTGCCTTGAGCAGGATTTTGCCGGATTATTCCGGTAAGACATTACTTGTCAGACGGCATCAAACGCCGTCTTTAATTATAGATGACACATCTAAATCCAAGCCCGTTTGTGCAAGAAGCGGGTTTCAGTTTGGGTGTGCGGATTTAACTATAATCTTGTTGATTATATCAAATGGTAAGGCTATTGTCTTTTGGATTTGCTTTTGACATTGATTATTTTAGAGTTTCTTATTTTATTCAATGGTATAATCTATGCGATGGTGCAACAGATTTGGAGACGGATATGAACACTGTAATAAAACTTGATCCGCTGGTTTATGAGTTTGACAGCGAAAGCGAGGCGGATACTTACAGCAAATGGCTTGAAAATGAAATTGCCCAAGCCCGTCGCGCTCCCGTCATCAGCAACGAGGAAGCTACAAACCGTTTAGATGCAAACCGTGCGCGTTTGTTGGAAAAATTGAAAAATGCGCGTTGAATGGTCGGAAAAAGCCTTGAATGAGGCGGAAAGTATCGTCAATTATATTTTTGAGGAAAATCCGATTGCGGCTTTGGAAACGGATGACCTGATACGCAATGCGATCGGATTGTTGGAAAAAATGCCGCTGGCAGGAAGATACGGAAAGGTTGCCGATACAAGGGAATTGGTTATCAATAGAAACTATTTTGTTATTTATGAAATAGCGGATAACAGGGTGTTGATTTTGGGTGTGAAACACACGCGGCAGAGATACCCATAGCAGATTAATATTTAAAAGGCCGTCTGAACATTTCAGACGGCCTTTCTTTCCGCCGCAGGGCGGCAAGTCCCCGTGTACTTGAGCCAAACGGCGGGCGGTTGCCGATACCGTAGCGTGTGTGATGTTTTGAACAAGCACTTTGGACGTGAATCAACGAACAGTAGCGTCAGCCTTGGAAAAATCGGAGAAGCGGGCTGCCAACCTGCTTTTATTTGAATCTGTAGCCGTTGGCATGGTTTGACTGCCGGGAACAGCACGGTTGGCAGGTTTTCAAGCCTGCTTCGAGAAAAGGCCGTCTGAAGCGTTTCAGACGGCCTTTTTACATCAAAATTTTCCAACCAACCTTTTAAAAGGAGCTAATCATGTTTGCAAAATTTAGCCGACCCAACCGCAGCAAAGGCAGCAAGCGCGGAAAAATCCGTTTGATCGAGACTTTTTCTTCCATTCAGGAAGCCTCTGCCTGCATCGACAAGATGCTGCGGCAGGATAAGAAGTTGTGTGCGAATATCATCCGCAACGACGGGAAGTTTGCCGTGCAGACGGTGGTATGGCAATGAAAAACCCGCTTCTTGCGAAAGCGGGCTTTTCTCGGACGGGTAATCATCCGTAGAGGTGCGTTTATTATCCGTTTTTTTGTTTTTAAATGCAATATCCGTTGGGAGTGGGTATGAAAAAAGTTTTGTTTTTGGTGGCGGCTCTGTCTGCCGCTTTTCCTGTTTACGCAGACGACCTTTTGACGGGCGATGCGAAGCTGGCCTGCGAGGCTGTTTTGTGCCTGTCGTCGGCGCACCGGTCGGGCGAGTGCAACGAGTCTATCCGCCGTTATTTCAGTATCCGCCATAAGAAGCCGCATAAAACTTTGCGGGCGCGGCGTGATTTTTTAAACCTGTGCCCGTCTTCGCGCGAGCAGGGTATGCCGCAACTGGTGGACGCGCTGGTCAACGGCGCAGGCCGCTGCGATGCGCGGGAGTTAAACCGCGTGATGCGCTATACGGTTATGGAGCGGCAATGTCCGCGCTACGGACGCGGCCGCTTTGACACCGATTCCTGCCCGCTCGTGCCTAAAACGTATATCCGGCCGCAAAAGCCGTCTTACTGCAAGGCGTATTTCAACCATGAGTGGACAACGGCCGATGAGAGCGTGGAGTACGTCGGCGACGAGAAAAACGGCGGCCGCTGGGTGGACAGGCGTTAAGGGTTTCTCCTCCTGCTTTCACATTCGGCATAAGTGTTTAAGCAGCTTGACGGCAGCCTGCGGGCTGCCTTTTTTACAAACGAAAGCCTGTTTGCGAGCAGGTTTCTTTTTGTAAAAACGATGGATAACAGAAAGGTTTATGCCATGAAAGAAGCTCATATTATTGTCCAAGGCAAAGGCGGGGTCGGCAAATCGCTGACAGCCGCTTTTTTGGCGGATTATTTTGCTGCAAAGGCAAAGTTGGCCGCAGGGGCGAAGCTGCATTACTTTGACACCGATCCGGTTAATCAGACTTTTGCCAGATACAACGCATTTAAGCCTACAGTTGTCGAGATTTTGACCGAGACCAACAATATCGATTCGCGTTTTTTTGACGGCCTGATTGAAAAGCTGATTAATGAAAAAGGCATCGGCATTGTGGACAACGGCGCGGCGACGTTTGTACCGCTGATGGCGTATTTGAGCGAAAACCAAGTACCTGAGTTGCTGGCTGAAAACGGCGTGCGGTTGGTGGTGCATGTGCCGGTAACAGGCGGGCAGGCTTTGGACGACTGCATGACCGGTTTGAACCAGACCTTAAACGGCGTTTCTGCCAAGGTGGTAGTGTGGCTGAATGAGTTCCAAGGCAAGATTGAAAAAATTGTAGAAAACAAACGTAAGACGTTTACCGAATTTGCCGTATATGAATCACACAAAGACGACATCATCGGCATCGTAACCCTGCCGCAACGTAATCCCGACACCTTCGGTGCGGACATCCGCGCCATTACCAGCCAAAACATGAGCCTGACCCAAGCGGTGGAATCGAAAGAATTGGGCATCATGCCGCGCCAGCGCATCAAAACCGTGCAGAAAGATTTGTATGAGCAGTTGGACAAAATCCCGTTTTTAGCCACAGAAAAAGCGCGAAACGAGCAGCAGGCTGATGAGTCGGAGCAGGCCGATAAACCGGAGCAGGCTGATGGACATGAAAACTGACACGCCTGCCGATGACGCGGATGCCGTGATCGCCGAAGTATTCCGCCTGACCGGCACGTGCCTGACCCGCGACGATCCCGTGATGGCGGTATTGCTGATGCAGCGGCAGATGTTTCAGACGGCCTTTGCCGGATTCGCCGGGCAGCAGGCAGAGCAGCGGCTGGAGTTTCTCAAGCAACTGGCCGCGCACGAACGCAAAATCACGGCCGCCGCCGCGCAGTTGGAACGCTACCGCGAGCAGATTTTGGCCGACTTCGTGCGGCAGGCCGACCGCCATATCGAAGAGATCGAGCCGAAAATTTACGCCTCGACCTCGCGCCGCGTGGCGCAGGACATCGACAAAGCCAACGCGCGGCTGGAAGGCCGTCTGAAAATCCTGCTGGCGGCAACGCTGGCAGCCCTATCCGTGTTGGCCGTGTCGGTGGTGTGGCTGGTTTTTACCGTAAGCAAAACAGGATAGGACGCAGCAATGCTGACAGAAGCCAAGCCGATAGTACGGCCTGTTCGGGTCAACCCCTCTTTTGTCGCACCCGATAACAGCTACCCGCATTACCGGCTCATCCCCATCGAGACGCAGACAGGCAGATACTACTGCCTGTTTTTTTACGTCTCGGCCAAAGAATTTCTGATACTCGAACCCAAGGCCAAACGCCATTTGGCCGTAGCCCGACTGTCGGAATATCTGCAAAACGCCGCATTCGCGGTGTACGAAACCGTAACCGGAGCAGCGCCATGAAAACCTACAACGTAGAAGAAGCCGCCGCGTATTGCAAATGCCACCCCGAAACCATCAGGGAGCATATCCGCGACGGCCGTCTGAACGCATCCAAGCCCGGCCGCCGCTACTGCATCACCCAGGCCGCGCTTGACGTGTTTCTCAACGGCCTTGAAAATGATGCCGTGCAGGCATCACTCGAAAGTAGGAGTGAAGAAAAATGCCAATCTATAAAAGAAACAACACATGGTATGTGGATGTCGTCTCGCCAAGCGGCAAACGCATTAGACGCTCGACTGGCACGGCATGCCAAACCGAAGCCCAAGAGTACCATGACAAACTGAAACACGATTTGTGGCGGCAGCAGCATTTGGGCGACAAACCCAAAGTCCTGTGGGACGAAGCCTGTCTGCGCTGGCTCGACGAAAAACAAGGCAAAAAAAGCCTTGTGCACGACGAAACCAAAATCCGCAGGCTGACCGCATTCAGAGGGCTGTATTTGCACCACATGACCAAAACGGTCATCATGGCAGAAATCGCCAAACTCGAAGGCAGCAACGCCACCAAAAACCGATATTTGGCCTTTGTACAGGCACTACTGAACAAAGCCGCCAAAGACTGGGAGTATTTGGACGGCGCGCCCAAACTGCCGCGCTATCAGGAAGCAAAAAAACGCATCCGCTGGCTGACACCGCAAGAGGCCGAAAGGCTGATAGCCGCATTACCCGACTACATCGCCGCGATGGTTGTGTTCAGCCTGAATACCGGATTGAGAAAATCCAACGTATTCGGCCTCAAATGGCAGCAAATCGACCTCAAACGCAAAGTCGCATGGTTTCATCACGACGAAACCAAATCAGGCCGCGCCCTAGGCGTAGTCCTAAACGATGCCGCCGTCGCCGTTTTGCTGAAACAGCGTGGAAAGCATCCCGAGTACGTCTTTACAAACAACCGCTGCAAACCGGTCAAAGACGTAAAAAAACCGTGGAAAAAAGCCCTGCAGGATGCCGGAATCGAAAACTTCCGCTGGCACGATCTGCGCCACACATGGGCGAGCTGGCTGGTGCAAAACGGCGTCTCCCTATATGCCCTGAAAGAAATGGGAGGCTGGTCTGACTTCGACATGGTGCAAAGATATGCCCACCTCGCACCCGAGCATCTCCACCGGCACGCAGGACTACTGAACAGCCTGCTTGACACAAAATGGACACAGCTCAATTAGAAGCAGATTTCAATCATTTTAACATGATGTTTTTATTGAAAAATAAAAACAATTTGGCATAAATTATAAAAAGGTCGTCTGAAACCCTAAAACAAGGTTTCAGACGACCTTTTGCCTTTACTTCAATCCAATGATTTTATTTCTTAGCCCTAAAGCCCAGCAGATGCTGCGTGGTGGCAAGCCATGCGCCGAAGACGCCTAGGGCGATGACGAAGCCGAACACCAGCGAAACTTCGCTGAAATAGAAGAAACGCCAGCCGATGTTGAGCCCGTAGGGTTTGAAGATGGCATCCACCAACGGGCGCACGGCGGAGAGCAGCCAACCGCACAGCCCCAAGCTGACGGCGGCGGAGAAGATACTCTGCCACATGGCTTGATAGAGGAAGGGGCGGCGGATGAACGATGCGGGCGCACCGAGCAGCTTGGTGATTTCGATTTCTTCTTTGCGGCTGAGGATTTGCAGACGGATGGTGTTGTGCGCAACCAAGACGAACGCCATACCCAGCGTCAGTGAAAGAAACCATAAAATTTTGCGGATGAACTCGTTGATCTGATACAGCGTTTGCACCCATTCGGTGTCCATGGTGGCGGATTCAACCATGGGCAGCTTGACTATATCCTGATAAATCGCCTGCATTTGTGCGGGCGGTGTAGCGGGATCGGGCGTTACAATAAATGCGTCGGGCAAGGGGTTGCCGTCGAGCATGGAAACGAGGTTTTGATCGAGGTTGGATTGCAGCTCTTCCAAGCCTTCCTGCTTGCTGATGAAACGGATTTTGTTGAGGCGGGCATCACGTTCCAACAGGTTGCGGACGGTATCACTATCGGCTTTGGACGCATCGGTTTCCATATAGAGGGTGATTTGCGGCGACTCGTTGAGCTTGCCTAAAACGCTTTGCCCGCTTTGAATGCCCAAATACATGAAAAGCGGCAGAGTCATGGCGACGGCGAGCATCAGGAGGGTGAGCAGCGTGCCGACGGGTTGGCGCAGGAGCTGTTTGAGCGCAGTGCGCGCGGATTCGACGTGCAGCGAGACGTAGTGAATGATGCTCATGCGAGTCGTCCTTTCGAGAGGCGCAGGATGCGGTGGCCGTAGTCTGCCATGAGGGTTTCGTCATGGGCGGCGACGATGACGGTGGTTCCTGCTTCGTGGAAGGTTTTGAACAATTCCATGATGTCGAGCGCGTAGGCGCGGTCGAGGTTGGCGGAGGGTTCGTCGGCAATCAGGAGGCTGGGCTGGTGGACGACGGCGCGGGCGATACACAAGCGTTGCTGTTCGCCGCCTGAGAGGGTTACGGGATCGTCCAATTCGCGGCCTTTCAAGCCGACTTTTTCAATGGCGATGCGGGCGCGTTCTTCGGCTTTGCGCGGCTGATAACCGATAATCCGCAGCGGCAGGATGACGTTTTGCAGGACGTTACGGTCATAGAGGATTTTGTGGTCTTGGAACACGATGCCGATATGTTGGCGCATGAAGCCGATTTGGTTGTCGCTCAATTCGCCCAAGTCTTGGTTATTGAACCATACTTTGCCTTTGCTGGGCTTGGTAATACCGGAAATCAGCTTGAGGATGGTGGACTTGCCGGAGCCGGAATGGCCGGCGATAAATATCATTTCGCCTTTTTTGATTTGGAAGCTGACGTTTTTCAGGGCTTCAAAACCGCCGGGATAGGTTTTGGAAACTTGTTCGAAACGGATCATAAGGTATTCCTGGAAAGGGGTCAGGACAAACTTATCCACAGTTAATCCACAAAAGGATGCGCTATCGGAGACAGGTCGTCTGAAAAATAGGATATGTGCCGAATTATAAAGATTTCGGCGTTTTTTTGATAGTTTGCTCAGATATGGACGGCGGTAGGCAAAGCGTCGGACTGACGGCTTTACAACACAATATTACAAGTGTGATTGTCGCGTTTGCAAAATGCCTAAATACTTATCCACATGTCGAAAAGTCGTCTGAAAAGGATTTCGGCGTTTCAATCAAATCCGCCGTATCCTTTTTCAGACGACCTTCCACATCGGTTTCAGCCCGACTTATTTACATTTTTCTTTAGCCGCATTGACGGCGGCGGTCAGGCTTTTTTCGTTGACTTCGCCGGTGATGGTTTGTTTGTAGCCGCATTTCGGGGCTTCGACGACGGTGAACGGCAATACGCCGACGTTGTTGCCGTAAGACTTCATGAAATTGCGGCTGTCCGCGCCGGTATAACGCCAAACATGATAGCTGACAGGGGTTTGTTTCAGGAATTTGCCGATGTTGTCGGAAGTATCCAACGCAATGCCGACCATATCAACGCTGCCTTTTTTCTGCGCTTTGTACCAAGCGGACATGGCGGGCATTTCCTTACGGCACGGGCCGCACCAAGTCGCCCACAGGTTCACCACGCGCACGGGGGCTTTGAGCGATTGCAGGCTTTGCGGTTTGTTGTCGTTCCAGCCCGCCAGCGGGTCGGCGGCAAACGCAGGGGCAGACAGGGCGGCAGTCGTCAAAACAGAGGCAAGCAATAATTTTTTCATAAGTTCCATCCTTTGCATCAATCAGATGATGGCATTGTAACCCCTTTCAGCGTGCTGTCTATGGAGAAAATGAAGATGTTGGATTTTAGCGGTAAAAAATGACGATTATTGGGTGATAAGTTGAGGAAATTGCCAAGGCAGCCGATAATAAAGCCCATCAGCAAAATCTAAAAACATTGGAGAACCCTATGTCATCTGAATTCACGCTCTACCACAATCCGCGTTGCAGCAAATCACGCGCCGCTTTCGACCTGCTCGAAGCGCGCGGCATCAAAGCCGAAGTCGTCAAATACCTCGACACCCCGCCCGACTTGGCGACACTGAAAGACATTTTCGCCAAGCTGGGCTTGGCGTCCGTACGCGGCATGATGCGCGTCAAAGACGACTTGTACAAAGAACTCGGTTTGGACAAGCCCGACCTCGACAACCAAGCCCTGCTCGAAGCCATCTCCGCCCACCCTGCCCTACTCGAACGCCCTATCCTGACCACACAGGACAAAGCCGCCATCGGCAGACCGCTCGAAAACATCGAAGCCCTGCTGGATTAAAGCGCGGGAAGGCCGTCCCTACATGATTTCCCTGTTCCGCAGCCGCAACGGCTTGCGCTACTACCTCTTTCGCGGCATAGGCCTGAGTATCCTGTTGGTACTCGGCATATTCGGCGAGGGCGCATGGCAGGTGTACCACACCGGCTCGCAGCCTCTGCCGCGTCATGTCCGCGCCGATGCCGCCCTCGTGCTCGGCGCCGCCGCGTGGGACAAACGGCCCTCGCCCATCTTCCGCGAACGCATCAACCACGCCATCACCCTCTACCAAAGCCACCGTGTTGAAAAAATCGTTTTTACCGGCGGAACACCCAAAAAAGGCTACATGACCGAAGCCGAAGTCGGTCGGCGCTACGCCCTCAAACAAGGCATACCCGCGCACAACATCCTCTTTGAAAACACCTCGCGCAACACCTACGAAAACATCCGTAACATCCGCCCGATACTGCGCGCCGAAGGCATCGGAAGCATCATCATCGTCAGCGACCCCTACCACCTCGCCCGCGCCCTCGAAATCGCCTCCGACCTCGACATCGAAGCCTACATCTCCGCCACGCCGACCACGCGGTTCGACCAAAGCAAGGAAAAAAACAAATTCCTGCTTCAAGAAAGCTACGCCCTCTTCCTCTACCGCATCGGCAAATGGAGCGAAAACTTTTGGGACTGGCTGACCGTTCGGCAAAGGAAAGAAGAGACATAGTCCGGAAGAAATTGAAAAAGGCCGTCTGAAACGGAATCGGGTTTCAGACGGCCTTTTTAACGGCATCCCGTCTTGTTTAACGCTGTTTTTTGCGAATTTCTGCCGCCATTTCCAAAGCGGTGCGGACAGCTTCAATCAGGCTGCCGGAGGCGGCTTTGCCTGTTCCCGCCAAATCCAGCGCGGTACCGTGGTCAACGGAGGTACGGATAAACGGCAGTCCGAGCGTAATGTTGACGCCTTGCCCGAAACCGGCATATTTCAACGTCGGCAGACCTTGATCGTGATACATCGCCAAAACGGCATCGGCATCTTTCAGCAAAAACGGCTGAAACACCGTGTCTGCGGGATATGGGCCGCTGGCGTGTATGCCTTCGCTTTTGAGGCGGGCCAGCGCAGGGATGATGATGTCGGCTTCTTCGTGTCCCAAATGTCCGCCCTCGCCCGCGTGCGGATTCAATCCGGTAACCAGGATATGCGGTTGGGCAATGCCGAATTTGTCTCGCAAATCGGCGTTCAAAATACGGACGACAGACTCGACGAGCGGCTGTGTTACGGCATCGGCAACCGCGCGCAGCGGCAGATGGGTCGTAACCAAAGCGACGCGCAGCCCGCCGCCTGCCAACATCATGACAACTTGTTCCGTCTGACTTTTTTCGGCGAGGTATTCGGTATGTCCGCTGAAGAATCCGCCACCCGCACCTGCATCGTTAATGATGCCTTTATGCAGCGGCGCGGTTACCATGCCGTCGAATATGCCTTCGGTAATGCCTTGATATGCCGTGTCCAGCAGTTGCAAGACATAACGCGCATTGGCGGGATTGAGCGTGCCGGCTTCGCAAGGCGCGGCAAGCGGAATATGCAAAACTTCCAATTCCCCATGGCACAACGGGGCTTTATCGGCATCACTAGGGACAAAATCTCTCAAGACAACGTTTTTGCCCAACATCTCCGCCCGCTGCGCCAATAGTTCTTTGTCGCCCAAAACGACGGGGCGGCACGGCAACTCGGCAAACGCCAAATCCAAACAAATATCGGGGCCGATACCGGCAGGCTCGCCGGAGGTAACTGCCAATACGGGAAGGGACATGATGCGATTCCTTAATCTGGATAAAGGTCGTCTGAAAGTGGTTGATGGGGATTTCAGACGACCTTTGTTTTCATCTTTGCAATGTAGGGCGGATTCCAATAAGACCGCGCCATCCCGTCATACCCACGCGCGGGAATGACGGCAGAGTCCGTATCAAAAAACGAGTGGGGCAACCCTATTGTAATCCGCTACAAAAAGGCCGGATTCAAAAATCCGACCCATCAGTTCCAGCAAAATTGAAGGCTGCCTGAAAGGTCAACCCTGCCACATTTTTCAGACGACCTTCAGGCAGATTTTGTCTTCAACGGATAATCCCGCGCGTGGATTGGGCGAAGAAGTCTTTAAACACCGCCAACTCGGCTTGCGTTTCGGCTCGGCGGAGGATATCGGCTTTGGCTTCTTCAAACGGGATGCCGCGGTGGTAGATGGTTTTATACACATCTTTGACGGCGGCGATCTGCTCGGCGGTGAAGCCGTTGCGGCGCATGCCTTCGCTGTTGATGCCTGCGGGTTCGGCGCGGTAGCCTGCCGCCATGAAGTATGGCGGTACGTCTTTGTGTACGCCTGCGGCGAAGGCGGTCATGGCGTAGTCGCCGATTTGGCAGAACTGGAACACCAGCGTGTAGCCGCCCAAGACGACGTAGTCGCCGATGGTAACGTGTCCGGCGAGTGAGGCGTTGTTGGCGAAGATGGTGTGGTTGCCGATGACGCAGTCGTGCGCGAGGTGGCAATACGCCATAATCCAGTTGTCGTCGCCGACGCGGGTTTCGCCGATGCCGGTTACCGTGCCGAGGTTGAAGGTGGTGAATTCGCGGATGGTGTTGCCGTTGCCGATAATCAGCTTGGTCGGCTCGTCGCGGTATTTTTTGTCCTGCGGGATTTCGCCGAGGCTGGCAAATTGGAAAATACGGTTGTTTTCGCCGATGGTGGTGTGGCCGTTGATGACGGTATGCGGGCCGATTTCGGTGTTCGCGCCGATTTGGACATTGGGACCGATGACGGTGTACGCGCCGACTTTGACACTGGAGTCAAGTTCGGCTTTGGGGTCAATGACGGCGGTCGGGTGGATGAGGGTCATGTTTTTCCTTTCCTGTCGTGTTGCCGCGAGGATGCGCGACGGCAACAGGTCGTCTGAAAACTTTCAGACGACCTTTTTCTGAACACTCAAACCACGCGTTTGGCACACATGATGATGGCTTCGACGGCGACTTGTCCGTCCACTTTGGCGACGGCGCTGAATTTGCCGATGCCGCGTTTGTTGGTCAGCAGCTCGACTTCGAAAACAAGCTGGTCGCCGGGGATGACTTGGCGTTTGAAGCGGGCTTCGTCTATGCCGGCGAAGAAGAAGAATTCGTTTTCTTTGCGGCCGCCTTCGCTGAGGATGGCGAGTGTGCCGCAGGCTTGCGCCATGGCTTCGATGATGAGTACGCCGGGCATGACGGGCAGGTCGGGGAAATGGCCTTGGAACTGCGGCTCGTTCATGGTGACGTTTTTAATCGCGGTCAGGGTTTTCATGGACTCGAAGGCGGTGATGCGGTCGAGTTGCAAAAACGGGTAGCGGTGGGGAATGAGTTTTTGGATGTCTTTGGCTTCGATGGGGAGTTGTACGTCCATGTTCGTCGTATTCCTTGGTATTTCGGGGTTGGCTGGGCGGTTTCATCGCGGGGGCTTTAAAACGGCAGGCTTTGCCGCTTTGTTGGATTTAAAGCGCATCCGCCATGTAAACCGATTGTGGGGTTATTCGTCTTTTTCGCTGTCGCTCAGACGGTTTTCCAATGTTTTGAGGCGTTTGTTCATTTCGCTTAAGCGGTGGATGTAAACGGCGTTGCGCGCCCATTCTTTATGGGTGGACATCGGGAAGATGCCGGCGAGGTGTTTGCCGCTTTCGGTAATGCTGTGGGTCACGGACGTGCCGCCGCCGATGGTGGTTTTGTCGGCAATTTCGATGTGTCCGACCGTACCGACGCCGCCGCCGATGATGCAGTAGCTGCCGATGGTAACGCTGCCTGAGATGCCGGTTTTGGCGGCGATGACGGTGTGCGAACCGATTTTGCAGTTGTGTCCGATTTGGACTTGGTTGTCGATTTTGGTGCCGTTGCCGACGGTGGTGTCGCTCATTGCGCCGCGGTCGATGTTGGTGTTCGAGCCGATTTCTACGTCGTCGCCCAGCATTACGGCGCCGGTTTGCGGGATTTTAAACCATGAATCGCCGGCGAAGGCGAGTCCGAATCCGTCCGCGCCGATGACTGCGCCGCTGTGGATTTCAACGCGGTTGCCCAGTGTGCAGCCGTAATAAACGACGGCGTTGGGATGCAGGACGACTTCGTCGCCCAGTTTGCAATCGTGTTGGACAACGGCGTTTGCCAAGATGCGGCAGCCTTCACCAAGCACGGTGTTCGCGCCGATGTAGGCGTTTGCGCCGATTTCGCAGCTTGCAGGAACGGTCGCACTTTCCTCGACGACGGCGGTCGGATGGATGCCGCCGCGCGCTTTGACGATGGGCGAAAACAGGCGGGCGACTTTGGCGAAATAGAGATAGGGATCGTCGGCGACAATCAGGTTGCGCCCTTCAAATTCGTCCACTGCTTTGGCAGAAACGATGACCGCGCCCGCGCTGCTGTCGTGGACTTCGGCTTTGTATTTCGGATTGGCGAGGAAGCTGATGTGTTCCGCCTGTGCGTCTGCGAGCGGGCGCACGGCGGCGACGGAAATGTCCTTGCCGCGCCATTCGCCGCCAAGCTGCGCTGTGATTTGGGACAAGGTGTAGGTTTTTGAAGTCATGATGTTTCGTAAGCTTTGGGATGAGGTCGTCTGAAAAAGGACGGCGGGAGCAGTCGGACAGAACGGTTTGCTTAAAACGTATGCCGGCAGGAGTGATAAGACAAGTAATTATATCGTTTATTGGATTTTCAGACGACCCTTCGCTTGAAAGAGGTCGTCTGAAAACAGGTTTGCTGTATCTCGTTCAGCCTTCCGATTAACGTGTATTCAGGGCTTTAATCACGCTGTCGGTAATGTCGTAACGCGCGTTGACGTAAATCACGTCTTGCAAAATCACATCGTAGCCTTCGCGTTTGGCAAGATCGACGATGATGCGGTTGGCGTTTTGCTGAAGGGCGGCAAATTCTTCGTTGCGGCGCAGGTTGTAGTCTTCTGCCAGCTCCGCCTGTTTCTTGCGGAACTGCTGAACCAGCTCGCCCCAGCGTTTTGCCGCAGCTTCACGCTCTTTGCCCTGCAATTTGCCTTCGGACAGGGATTTTTCGAGCTTTTCACCTTCTTGCTGCAATTTCTGCAAAGCGTCCTGACGGCTGCGGAATTCTTTTTCCAAGGTCGTCTGAATGCGTTGCGCCTGCTTGGACTCAAGATAAACGCGCTCGGTATTGATAAAGCCGATTTTCTGTACGGCTTCCGCCGCCGCAGCTTGGTTCATCAACCCGAAGCCCAATAAAGCCGCGCCGCCGAGGCGGAAGGCGTTGGCAATGATGTTCATCTGGATTTCCTTGATTTTGTATCCCGCCCATCAGCGGGATGACGGTTTGTTTTTAAAAAGAGGCAGAACGCCCTGCCCCTTTTCCTTCAGGTCGTCTGAAAATGTTTATCTGCATAGGGATTTCGGTTTTCAGACGACCTTGTTCTGCCTACGTCAGAATGTGGTACCCAATTGGAACTGGAAGCGTTGGATTTCGTCGCTGTCTTTTTTCTTGATCGGGTAGGCGTAGCTGAACTTCATCGGACCCAGCGGCGAGAGCCAGGTTACTGCCGCACCGGCGGAGTAGCGCAACTCTTCCTTGAAGGTCGATTTGTGGGTCTTGCCTAAGCCGTATGGGTTTTGAGCGGCATTGTTGGTGTAGTAGGTATTGCTGCTGCTGTCGTTATAAGTTTTACCGTCCCATACGCTGCCCGCGTCGGCAAACAGACTCAGACGGACGGAGCGGGAGTCTTTGATGCCCGGCATCGGGAACAGCAACTCGGCGGAAACGTTGGCTTTTTTGTTGCCGCCGTAGCTGATTTTCTCGCCGTATTCGTCATAGACTTTCGGACCCAGCGTACCGCTCTCGTAACCGCGTACGGAGCCTAAGCCACCGCCGTAGAAGTTTTCAAAGAACGGCATGGTTTTGGTTTTGCCGTAACCGTTGCCGACGCCGACTTCGCCGCCGAGCATCAGGGTGAAGTCTTTGGTCAGCGGGAAGAACCAAGTTTGGTTGTGGGTCAGCGTGTAGTATTGCAGGTCGCTGCCCGGCAGGGCGATTTCACCGTTGATGCCGGTCATGTAACCGCGGGTCGGCCACAATGCGCTGTCGGTTTTATTGCGTCCCCAGCCGATCGTACCTTTGTACAGCCAGCCTTTGAAGCTGCCCACGCCGTCCGTGCCTTTACCATATTGGTTGATAAAGTCGGCATAACGTTTAGGCGCGCCTTTGTAGGTATTCACGGTCAGGTGTTCCGCCGCCAGACCCAAATTGACGCGGTCGTATTCGGTAACGGGGATGCCCATGCGCACGCCCGCGCCTGCGGTGGTGGTTTTATATTGTTTCGCGCTGGAAGAGGCTTTACGCGGGTCGTAAGACTTGCCGTAAATATCGTAACCGAGGCTCACGCCGTCGGGTGTGAAATACGGATCGGTAAACGACAGCGAGCCGTTCAGCGTGGTTTTACTGCGTGAGGCGCGCAGGGAAACGGATTTACCCGTACCGAACAGGTTGTCTTGGGAAACGCCCACAGACATGACCAAGCCGGTATCCTGAACCCAGCCCGCACTCATATCCAGCGAACCAGTAGAACGCTCGTTCACGCTCATGTTCAAATCGACTTGGTCGGGCGTATTGGCAACCGGCACGGCATCGAATTGTACGTTGTCGAAGTAGCCCAGCAGCTCGACGCGCTCTTTGGAACGTTGCAGCTTGGAAGTGTCGTAAGGCGCGGATTCCATCTGACGCAATTCGCGGCGCACGACTTCGTCACGGGTTTTGTTGTTGCCGGTGATATTGATTTCGTTCACATAGATTTTGCGGCCGGGTTCGACATTCAGGACGAAATCGACAGTTTGGGTCTCGGCATTGGGCACTGGCTGAACGTTGACTTCGCTGAACGCGTAGCCTGCCGTACCCATGCGGTTTTGGATGGCTTCGAGCGATTTGACCATTTGGGCGCGTTCGTACCATTTGCCCTTTTTCATAGTCAGCAGTTTTTGCAGCTCTTCTTTCGGCACTTCGCGGGTGTCGCCTTCTATGCGCACGTCGCCCCAACGGAAGCGTTCGCCCTCGTCAACCGTGATTTTGATGGTTTGCTTGGTTTTGTCTTCGTTGGTCTGGATGTCGGTATCCAGAATGCGGAAATTGAAATAGCCGTTGTTTTGGTAGAACTCGCTGACGCGCTCCATGTCTTGCGAGAATTTCTGCTCGTTAAACTGGTTGCTCTTGGTCAGCCAAGTCCACATGCCGCCTTCGCTCAAAGACATTTGTTTCATGAGCTTGCGGTCGGAATAGACTTTGTTGCCTTCAAATTCGATGTCGGTAATCTTGGTGGTTTTACCCTCATCGATGGCGATGTCGATGGAAACGCGGTTACGCGCGAGTTTGGTGACGGTCGGCGTGATTTGGACCGACTGCTTGCCGCGGCTTTTGTATTCTTCCTTCAGGCTGGCGACAGACTGGCTCAGCGTGGCCGGATTGAAGTATTGGGATTGCGCCAAACCGAAGGATTCAAGGTTTTTCTTAATCACATCGTTTTGCAGCATTTTCGCGCCGGTGATGTTCAGCGTGCTGATGGTCGGGCGTTCGATAACGGTCAGCAAGACCTGATTGCCCATGGTCTCTACGCGGACATCGTCAAAAAAACCGGTCGCATACAGAGTTTTGATGATTTCTTCGCTGCGTGCGTCGCTGAATTGGTCGCCGACTTTGACGGGCAGGTAGTTGAAGACCGTACTCGGCTCGGTGCGCTGCAAACCTTCGACGCGGATGTCTTGAATGGTGAAGTCGGCAAACGCCAAAGGCGACATGCCCAATACCATCAAAGCAGAAGCAATCTGTTTCAATTTCATAAAATTATCCAAACAAACGGTTGATGTCATTAAAGAAAGCCAGTGCCATCATTAAGAGCATGGCAGCCAGTCCGAGGCGCAGGCCGATTGCCTGTATGCGCTCGCTCAAGGGCTTTCCGCGTATCCATTCGGCAGTGTAGAACACCAAATGCCCGCCGTCCAATACGGGGATGGGCAACAAGTTCAACACGCCTAAACTAATGCTGACCAAAGCGAGGAATTCCAAATAGCTTTGAAATCCCAGCTGTGCCGTTTTTCCGGCGACGTCGGCAATGGTCAGCGGACCTGAAATATGGTTCAGGGAGGCATTGCCCGTAATCAGTTTTCCGAAGAATTTTACCGTCATCCATGCGTTGTTGACGGTTTTGTCCCAGCCCATCGCAAATGCTTCTGCGACAGACGGCTTATATTCGCGCTTGATTTCTTTTGCCCACGCTTCGTCGCCCTGAGGACCGAAGCCTACCCTGCCGACCAGCGTTCTGTCGGGTTGCTGGATACTGTCGGGGCGGATGGTCGTCTGAAAAGTTTTACCGTCGCGCTCATAAATCAATTCGATTTTCTTGCCCGGGCTTTGGCGTACGATTTCCACCCATTGCTGCCAAGACTCGATGTCTTGTCCGTCGGCGCTGATCAGCTTGTCACCTTTTTTCAAACCGGCTTTTTCAGCCGGGCTGTTTTCTTCCATTTTGCCGACACGGGTGGTGATTTTAAAAGGCGACAACCCGATATAGCCTTGGTTTTTCGCAATTTTACCTGCTTCGGGCGTGCCGGCGGCATCGATAATCCGCATGGTTTTTTGCCCCGAGCTCGTCTGAACGGCAACATTTACCTTGCCTGACTCGATGTTCAACACGATTTCTTGCTGGGCTTTTTCCCACTCGCCGACGTTAACGCCGTTAACCGAAATAATTTTGTCTCCGGGCTGAAAACCGGCTTTGGCGGCAATGGTATTTTGCTCGACCATGCCGACATAAGGGCGGATTTCGGTAACGCCGAAGGAAAAACTCAAGCCGTAAAGCAGAACCGCCAGCGCGAGATTAGTCAGCGGGCCTGCGGCGACGATGGCGATGCGTTTGGCGGGATGCTGTTTGTCAAAGGCGTAAGGCAGGTCTGCCTGCGCCACTTCCCCCTCGCGCGTATCGACCATTTTGACGTAACCACCCAATGGGATGGGTGCCAAACACCATTCGGTATCGCTGCGCTTTCTGCTGAAAAATGGTTTGCCGAAGCCGACGGAAAAGCGGACGACTTTGACGCCGCACAATCTGGCGACGATATAGTGTCCGAACTCGTGCAGGCTGACCAAAATCAGGATGGCGAAAATAAAAGCTAGAAGGGTTTGCAAAAGAATCTCTCTGGTTGGGTATGGGTTGACGTTGTCGATGTTTCAGACGACGTATGAAGGCAAGGGTCGTCTGAAAGCATTCGCAATGTGTAGAAAATATTATTGGCGTTATTTTGCCGATTATAAAGTCAGTCTGCCGTTTTGTCCGCCACACATGACGGATGGGCGGGTTTTCAGACGACCTGTCATTTTTTATCGTTGCGGCACGGTTTATCCCAATGCGGCGATAAATTCCTGCGCCTGTCTGCGGGTAACGGCGTCTTGCGCCAGCAGGTTTTCGATATTGCCGAGGTCGTCTGAAAAGTCTTGTGCAAGACAATGGGCGACGGTTTTGGCAATGTCGGTAAACTTAATCTGTCCGTCTAAAAAGGCGGCGACCGCGGCTTCGTTGGCGGCGTTCAATACGCAGGGCGCGGCTCCGCCCGCGTTCATGGCTTCATAGGCGAGCTTCAGGCAGGGGAAGCGGTCAAAGTCGGGCTTTTGGAAGGTCAACGCAGACAATGCGTCGAAATCCAGGTCGCCGACACCCGAATCAATACGTTCCGGCAAGCCCAAACAATAAGCGATGGGCGTACGCATATCGGGATTGCCCAGTTGCGCCAGCACGGAGCCGTCGCGGTAGCGCACCATGCTGTGTATCACGGATTGCGGATGGATGACGACTTCGAGTTTATCAGGCGGGCAGTTGAACAGCCAATGCGCTTCAATCAGCTCCAAACCTTTGTTCATCATGGTGGCGGAATCGATGGAGATTTTGCGACCCATGCTCCAATTGGGGTGTTTGACTGCTTGCGCGGGCGTAATGTTGTCGAACGTGCCTAAATCGGCCGTCAGAAACGGGCCGCCGGAAGCGGTCAGGATAATCGAACGGATGCCGTGTTCGTTCAGACGACCTGTGTAATCGCGCGGCAAAACTTGGAAAATGGCGTTGTGTTCGCTGTCGATGGGCAACACTGCCGCGCCGTTTGCGCGGGCGGTTTCCATAAACAACGCGCCGGAAACCACCAGCGTCTCTTTGTTCGCCAGATAAATGGTTTTGCCTTTTTGCGCCGCCGCCAGCGCGGAAGGCAGGCCCGCCGCTCCGACAATGGCGCACATGACACCGCTGACTTCGTCGGCAGACGCAACGTCAACCAATGCCTGCGCGCCGTGTAAAACCTGCGTCGCCGCGCCGTCGCGTTTCAACAGGGCTTCAAGCCGGGCGGCGTGTTCCGCATCGGCAACGACGGCATATTCGGGGCGGAACGTCCGGCATTGAGCCGCCAGTTTCTCAACCTGCTTATGCCCCGCCAGCGCGAATACGCGGAATTTTTCGGGGTGGCGGGAAACAACGTCCAGCGTGCTTTCGCCTATGCTGCCGGTACTGCCTAATATGGTCAGGACTTGTGGTGTCATGGTGTGTTCTTTATGTACTGCTTTCGGATTCCAGACGACCTTTTGGCTTGAGGTCGGAAAGGTCGTCTGAAAACGCTTATTCGATATTGTGTTTGATGTGTTCCAACGATTTTTATAGTGGATTAACTTTAAACCAGT
>NZ_KV812126.1:60417-100688 GCF_001813335.1 Neisseria sp. HMSC055H02
TTCGTCGCCTTGTCCTGATTTAAAGTTAATACACTATAACCGCTTCAGAACAAGCTTTCAAAGGCGGCATAGACGCTGATGACGGCAATCAGGCTGTCCACGCGGTCAAACACGCCGCCGTGTCCGGGCAGCAGATTGCTGCTGTCTTTGATGCCCGCCGCGCGTTTGAGCCAGCTTTCCAACAGGTCGCCGCATACGCTGACAACGGTCAACACCAAACCGATTAACACGGTATTGAACCAGCCTGCGTCAAACGTGAGCCACCCAGCCCACCACACCACAGTCATATACACTGCCACGCAAATCGCGCCGCCGATTGCGCCTTCCCAGCTTTTGCCGGGGCTGACGGTCGGTGCGATTTTGTGTTTGCCGAACGCTTTGCCGCTGAAATACGCGCAAACATCGGCAACCCACACCAAACCCATCACGGCGAGCAGCGACAAGGCATAATCGGGATGCGGACGCAGGGACATGAGTGCGAACCAAAACGGCATGACCAAAAGCCAGCCGACGGTATAAGCCTGCCAGCCGCCATTCAATTTCCATTTGAATTTCAGCCACAAAGGCATAACGACCAGCCAAAACGCCAAAACGGCGTACCAGACGATATCCGGCAGCGTCCAACCGCCTGCGTAGGCGATGACGCCGAACACCAGCGTTGCGGCGAGATAATGATTGGTTTTCAGTTTTTCCAATCCGCTCATGCGGGCGTATTCCCACAGCGTAACCAAGGAAATCAACCCGCAAAATGCCGCCCACAGCCATTGCGGCGCGTAAAACAGCATACCGAGCATCAACGGCAGCATCCACAGCGCCGTGATAATCCGTTGTTTCAACATTTTTAACCCCTTTGCTGCTCTACCGGCAGCTGTTCCGAAGTGCGGCCGAAGCGCCGTTCGCGTTTTTGGAATGAGGCGACAGCATCGTCCAAGGCTTTGCTGTCAAAATCGGGCCACAGGGTATCGGTAAAATAAAGTTCGGCATACGCCATCTGCCAAAGCAGGAAATTGCTGATGCGTGTTTCGCCGCCGGTGCGGATGAACAAATCCGGTTCCGGCGCATCGCCCAGCATCAAGTGTTTCGCCAGCGCGTCTTCCGTAATCTCGGATACACCTTCGGCAATCAGTTTGTTTGCCGCCTGCAAAATATCCCAGCGGCCGCCGTAATCCGCGGCGATGCTCAGGGTCAGGCCGGTATTGTTCGCCGTCAACGCTTCCGCTTCTTCGATGCCTTGCAGAATCTGCCGGTTGAAGCGTTCGCGGCTGCCCAACACCTTCAGGCGCATATTGTTTTCGTGCAGACGGCGCACCTGCTTTTGCAAAGCCTGCAAAAACAGCCCCATCAGGAACGACACTTCGTCTTCGGGACGGCGCCAGTTTTCAGTCGAAAAGGCAAACACGGTCAGATATTGCACACCCAGTTTGGCGCAATGCTTCACCATATTTTCCAACGCGTCCAAGCCGCGTTTGTGCCCCATCACGCGGGGAAGGAAACGCTTTTTCGCCCAACGGCCGTTGCCGTCCATAATCACGGCGATATGCTTCGGAACCGAAGTATGTTCCAAAATGGTCTGCGTGCTGCTCTTCATCTCTGCCTTTCGCAGCGCGGCGGTTCAAAGGTCGTCTGAAACGCCGCGGACAAGGGTTTAAATCGCCATCAAATCTTCTTCTTTGGCAGCCAGCGTTTTATCGGCTTCGGCGATGTATTTGTCGGTCAGTTTTTGAACCGCTTCTTCGCCGCGACGTGCTTCGTCTTCTGAAATTTCTTTGTCTTTCAAGAGTTTTTTGATGTGATCGTTCGCATCGCGGCGCACGTTACGGATGGACACGCGTCCTTCTTCCGCTTCGCTGCGTACGACTTTAATCAAATCTTTACGGCGCTCTTCGGTCAACATAGGCATAGGCACGCGGATCAAATCGCCGACGGCTGCCGGGTTCAGACCCAAGTTTGAATCGCGGATGGCTTTCTCGACTTTGGCTGCCATATTGCTTTCAAAAGGTTTCACGCCGATGGTGCGCGCGTCCAGAAGCGTCACGTTGGCAACTTGGCTGACCGGAACCATGCTGCCCCAGTATTCGACTTCCACTTGGTCCAACAGACCGGTATGCGCACGGCCGGTACGCACTTTTGCCAAATTCTCTTTCAGCACTTCTACCGAGCGCTGCATTTTGCTTTCCGCTGTTTTTTGAATATCGTTAATCATTTTCTGCTTTCAAATAAGATACTGAATTTAAAACCTCGCCCGGACGCATGACCATCCGAACGGCAATCAAGCTGTTAACTGCGCATAGTACCGTCATTCGGCGATTCCGACAAGGCAGGGGCGGTTTTGGGCCTTGTTTCTTAACTGATATTTAAATGCCGTTACAGATGGGATGTATAGAGGGCTGCATCAGCAAAAAAGGTCGTCTGAAAACGGTTTTTCCGCTTTCAGACGACCTTCCTTTATCCGCCAAACTTATTTCTGCTGCTGACGCGTGTACACCAGCGATGTAAGGATGGATGCGCCCAGTGCGCCGAAGACGACGGAGAGGGAAATGGAGATGGGGATGTGCACCCAGTGCATAATCAGCATTTTGATGCCGATGAAGCTCAAGACGAAGGCGAGGCCGTATTTGAGGAAGATGAAACGGTCGGCGACATCGGCAAGCAGGAAATACATGGCACGCAACCCGAGTATGGCGAAGATGTTGGAGGTGAGGACGATGAAGGGGTCGGTGGTTACGGCGAAGACGGCGGGAATGCTGTCCACGGCGAAGATGACATCGCTCAACTCTACCATGATGAGGACGAGCAAAAGCGGGGTGGCGATGCGCTTGCCGTTTTCGATGGTAAAGAATTTTTCGCCTTCAAACTGATGGCTGACGGGGATGACTTTTTTAAGCCAGCCCAAAATCTTGTTTTGCGAGAGATCCTCTTCTTCGGATTCCGGTTTCATCATATGGATGCCGGTATAGACGAGGAATGCGCCGAAAATGTAGAGAATCCATTCGAACCGCTGCACCAGTGCCGCGCCGATAAAAATCATGAGGGCGCGCAGGACGATGGCGCCGAACACGCCGTAAAGGAGGACGCGGTGCTGGTATTTCGGGGAAACTTTGAAGTAACCGAAAATCATCAGGAAAACAAAGATGTTGTCAACGGCAAGGGATTTTTCGAGGATGTAGCCGGTGAAAAATTCGAGGGTCTTTTCTTTGGCAACGACGGCGCCGTAAAGGGGGTTGCCTGCCAGCTCGAAATAGAGCCAGCCTGCGAAGGCACAGGATACGGCGATCCAGACGCAACTCCAGGCGACGGCTTCTTTGACACTGACTTTATGCGCGCCGCTTTTTTTAAGCGAGAGCATGTCGATGATGATCATGATGAAAACAGCGGCGAAGAACACGCCGTAGAAAAGGGGGGAGCCGACGGAAGGGTGTTCGGTCATGTATTCGGATTCCTTGTGATGAGGTGGTTGGATGGCGGCTTTTCAGACGACCCGTCGGGGAAAGGTCGTCTGAAAACAGCTTACCAAGACAAGTAAAACATGGCTTTAGCGAAAAATACGATAAACAGCATATGGGAAAATACGACGGCGTGGATGTATTTGGACCAGCCGACGGTCAGGGTGTGCCGTGCCATTTTGACGACGGCGATAGCGAAATGGACGAGGACGCTGACTGCCAACAGGATTTTGAGGGTAAGGAGCGTACCGAACGAGGTGGCGAAGGGTTGGCTCAAAAAGGGCAGGTATCGGTTGAATACCATGACGATGCCGCTGATGAAAAGCGTAATGACGACGGGCGGCATAACGCGGACGGCGCGGTAGGACATGGCGCGTTCGACTTCTCGGCGCGATTCGCGCGAGACGCGGCCGGTGTGCATGACGGACAAAACCAGCATTTCGAAAAATACGCCGCCGACAAAAGCGATGGCGCAATAGAGGTGGATGATGTGGGCGATGGCGTAGAGACTCATGACCGTGTTCCAAGTGGGATATTCGGGTGAAATTGTATCATCAGTCGGACGTTTTCAGATGACCTCTTCTTCCAAATCGCCTTTACGGGTTTCGCGCAGGTGTTCGCGCAGGCGTTGGAGTTCGTGTTTGTCCAGCCACTTGCGGCGGCTGCGTTGCAGGAGGATGACGAGTGCGGAAATTTCGTTGCGCATATTGGTGCTGAGCCAGAGGAAGCCCTGCCATTCGTAATGGAGGCGGGCGGCGAGTTTGCCCAGCTCGGGATTGATGGAGGTGTCGATGCGGATGCGGCGGGCGTAGTGGCCTTTGATGAGGCGGACGGTCAGGCGCAGGTCGCGTTGGAGACGGTTGAAATGGCGGTCGAGCAGGCGGATTTCGTGTTCGTTGAGGGTGGGGGCTTGCAGCTTGGCGGCGGTGGTGAGGAGCAGCTCGGTGGTGTTGACGATTTTGCGGTGGGCGTGCTGCATGGCTTCCATCATGGCGGAGCTGATGTGGCTTTCGCCCGATGTGGCGGCGAGGTGGCTGCGGCTTTTGACCATGCGGGCGTTGATTTGGCGCATTTTGACCATGTTTTGCTCCAGCCGCTCGCGGGTCATGCGTTTGCCGTTGCTGATTTCGGCAATCATTTTGCCGCATTCGGTCAGGTTGTCGGCAAGCATAAACCGCCACATGAGCGTGGAACGCAGGGGGAGGAGTTTGGCGGCGACGATGGCGATGGCGGCGCCGATCAGGACGTTCATGGCGCGCATAAGGCCGCTGTCGAGCCAGTTGTTGCTGTTGTCGCCGATGAGCATGCACATGGTCAGTCCGGCAAGCATGGGGACGTAGCCGTTTTTGCCGACCGCCGCCCAACCTGCGGCTGCGCTGGCGGTACCGACGGCCAGGTAGAAAAGGATGCCGCCGTGGAAGTAGTGCTGGTTGAGCCACAACAGGGTCAAACCCGCGCCCAAACCGATGACGGTACCGAGCATGCGTTCGACGGCTTTGGAGTAAATCGCGCCTTGAAATTGGAGCATGCCGAGTACGACGAATACGGTCATGCCTATCCATTCGCCGTGTTGGAGGTGGAGGAGTTTGGCGAGCAGGGTGGCAAACAGTACGGCCAGTCCGAGCCGGACGGCGTGTATGAGGCGGCGGTAGCGGTAGCGTTCGTAGGAATTTAGCCAGCGTTTGACGAAGCGTTCGCGTTGTGAGGCGTTCATGATTGGGGCTATCTTGTTGAGATTTTTGGGTTTATCGGGCGGTATTGTAACGGGAATCAGGCAATACGGACAGGATGGAAGGCAAGGTCGTCTGAAACCCCCAATACTGCTTTCAGACGACCTTTAAGGCGCGACGACGGGTGGCGGATAGCCGTGTGCGTCAATTTCAGACGAGGCGAGCCACGGGGTATGGACGAGGTTGACAGGCAGGTGCGCCAATTCAGGGATGTGGCGGCGGACGAATGTGCCGTCGGGATCAAGCCGTCGGGCGGTTTGGATAATGTCGATAGAATGCCGGCGGGCGTTGCGGGCAGCGGTTTGCCAGTTGCCTTCGTTCAGGGCGGGGTCGAAATCGGTTTGCTGCGCGGCGAACCAAACGATGCCGTGTTCGGACGGCTGATGTAAGATGCCGCACAAAAATTCTGCCATCAGGGAGCGCAGGGCGGGATGCAGCCAGCCGCTCGATTTCAGGCTGCGCATGGCGGCATCAATGAGCGGAAAACCTGTTTCCCCCCGCCGCCAGCGTTCCATCAGGTCGTCTGAAAACGGCGCAGATTCGGCATCAGATTCAGGCTCGATGCGGGCGCGGTGGTAAGCAAGCTGCTGATAGAAATCGCGCCGAATCAAGTTGTCCAACCAAGCATCTGCACCCTGCCCTGCGGCTTCGGCCGCCAACACGCGCGGCGAAATGCAGCCTGCGCTCAAATACGCGCTCAAGCGGCTGGTGCCTTTTCTGGCGGGGAAATCCTTCATAATCGGATAAAACCCGATATTTTCCTCAAACTGCCGCCATTGTTTGTCCGCTTCATTTTCTCCGCCGCGCTGCGCAGAAACCATATCCTGCTGCCCGTTCCACGCAGGGAATGACGGCATTTCAACAGAGGCCGTCTGAAAAATTTCAGTGTGTCCGCCTCCCGCATCCCGCCCGCCGAACCGCTGCCGAAACAAAGCCAGCCACGCTTCTTTATAATGCGGGAAGTCGGTATAAGGCGCGCCGTGACTGCCCATGATTTCTGCCTTGGCGAATATGGCACGGTCGTTAACGCGCTCGAACGCAACGCCTTGTTCATCCAAAATCCGCCAAATGCGGTTATCTTGCCCGATTTCAGACGACGTATAGGCTTCGTCTGCAATTACAGTCTGAACATTCAACCGCGTCGCCAAAGCAGGCAATTCTTCCACACGGTTCACCGCATACAAAGCCACGCCACGGGCCGCCAGCAAGCCATGCAAAGCCGCCGCCGCCTGATAATGAAACCAATCCTGACGCGGATTGGGGATTTCAGACGACCTCCGCGCCACCCACACGCCTGCCACAGGCAATCCCCGCTTCACGGCGGCGGACAACGCGGCGTTGTCGCGTATGCGCAGGTTGCGGCGGAACCAGACCAATGTATGTGCTTGCATGGCGATGTCGTCTGAAAGGGATAAGGCGTTTGATTTTAGCAGAAATTTTGCGAGGACAAGGCGGACGGTTTTCAGACGGCCTTTAGGCAGATAACAGATAAAGTGGATTCGGAATAACGCAGCTATAACAAACATACTTAACTTTAAATCCGGCATATCATCAAATTCTGTCATTCCCGTGCAGGCGAGAATCCATCGTGAAACTTGAGAAACCTTGATTTGAAAAACAGTTTCTGAATTTCAAAAATGGATTCCCGCCTGCGCGGGAATGACGAAAACCGATAATTTGCGTATCGAAAATAAAGTCATTTAGCTAAATGTTCATCCACTATCGTTTTAACCGGGTTCGAAGCGGCAAATCGAATTTCCAAAGCCGACATTTCATCGTCGTGAAGAAGCAGGGAAAACCTCAACCTCTCCACCGAATACGGATATCCGGCCTGCAATCTGAATTTGCCTGCCCAAACAAACCAAAGGTCGTCTGAAACCGCATTGTTGGGTTTCAGACGACCTTATCTATTTACTTTTCCCCTTCCCTACCAATGCGATGCCATATTGTCGCGGTGGATAAGTTCGTCTTCGTGGGCGTAGCCTAATTTTTCGGCGATGCGCTCGGACGGGGTTTGCAGGATTTTGGCGGTTTCGCCGCTGCTGTAATTGGTAAGGCCGCGGGCGATTTCTTTGCCGTCGGTATCGAGGATGGCGACGAGTTCGCCGCGGTGGAAATGGCCGTCCGCGCGGATACAGCCGACGGGCAGCAGGCTGGCGTGCTGTTCGGTCAGGGCTTTTGCCGCGCCGCTATCGACGGTCAGGCTGCCGGCGGTTTGGACATGTCCGAGCAGCCATTGTTTGCGGGCGGCGACGCGGCTGTGCGCACTGGTGAAGAGCGTGCCTATACTTTCGCCTTGTTTGAGGCGGACGAGGACGTCGGGTTCGCCTCCCCATGCGACGACGGTGGCGGCCCCGCTGAGTGCAGCGCGTTTGGCGGCTCTCACTTTGGTGTACATGCCGCCGGTACCGACGCTGCTGCCTGCGCCGCCCGCCATGCTTTCGAGGTCGGGATGGTCGGCTGCGATGGTCGGAATCAGTTTGGCTTGCGGATTTTTGCGCGGGTCGCTGTCGTACAGGCCTTTTTGGTCGGTCAGAAGGACGAGGGCGTCGGCTTCGATGAGGTTGGTCACGAGTGCGCCGAGGGTGTCGTTGTCGCCGAGTTTGATTTCGTCGGTGGTCACGGTGTCGTTTTCGTTGATGACGGGGACGATGCCTTTGGACAACAGGGTTTGTAGGGTGCTGCGGGCGTTGAGGTAGCGGGTGCGATTGCTCAGGTCGTCGTGGGTGAGCAGGATTTGGGCGGTGCGGATGCCGTGCGGTGCGAACGCGGCTTCGTAGGCTTGGGCAATGCCGGTTTGCCCGACGGCGGCGGCGGCTTGCAGCTCGTTGATGGCGGTGGGGCGTTTGTTCCAGCCCAGCCGTTTGATGCCTTCGGCGATGGCGCCGCTGGAAACGAGGACGGTTTGCACGCCTTGTTTGCCCAGTTCGGCGATTTGCGCCGCCCAACGGTCAAGTGCGGCTTGGTCTATGCCTTTGCCGCCCGCGGTAACGAGGCTGGAGCCGACTTTGACGACGAGGGTGCGGACGTGGGAGAGGTTTTGTTGGGTCATGGTTGTCCTCGAAAGGGGGCGTTCGGTGGATAAAAAGGCCGTCTGAAAACGGGTTTCAGACGACCTATATTATACGGCTGTCAATACGCGATATACACTGCCCATGTGAGCATGGCGAGAATCAGCCCTGTAAACACGGCAATCAGCGGCCGGACGAATCTGACCCACTGCGTCCACGTTACTTCGGCGGCGGAGAGGAAAATCAGCAGCGCGGCGGAAGTCGGGACGAACATATTGCTCAGGCCGTTGCCCATCAGGAAGGCGAAAATCGTCGTCTGCGGCTGCAAGCCCGACAGTTCGCCCAAGGGGCCGAGTATCGGCATACTGACGGCGACTTTGCCGACCGCCGAGGAGATGACGATGTCCAGCAGGACTTCCGAACCGAAGATGCCGTAGGCGGAAACGTAGGGGCCGTGGGTGCCGAGTGCTTCGACCAGATAATAGATGACGGTATCCAGTATTTTGCCTTTTGCCAGCATCAGCTCGACAGCGGTCGCCAGCCCGATAAGCAACGCGGCGATGACCATTTTGCGCACGCCGGAGACGAAAGCGTCGGCGGCGGTGTTGGCACCCAGCCCGCTGATTGCGCCGATAACCAAGGCAAGGAAGAGGTAATAGCCGGAAAGCTGCACCGCTTTCCAGTGCAGGCTGTGCGAGGCGTAAATCAGGAAACCGACACCGACCGCCAGCGTCAGCAGCATCAGCACTTGGCGCGTACTCAGGCGGCCTGCCGCGTCAACGCTTTGCGCCGCGCAAACCATGCCGTTGCGGCGGATGCGCCAAAAAACAAACAGCGTCGCCACCGACAGCATGACGACGTAGGTAACGACGCGCAGCCACATACCGCTAAACAGCGGCACGCCCAGCATGGGTTGGGCGATGGTGAGGATATAGGGGTTGGTAATCGAAGCCATATGCCCGACCATGTTCCCCAGCGCGACCACCGACAGGCCGATGATGTTGGGCAGCCCCATGCGGTTGGCCAGCGCGACCATAATCGGAATCATCAGCAGATACTCTTTGGAGAAACCGAGAAACGTGGTTCCCGCCGAAAAAATCAGCATCAGCACGGGCACCAGGATATAGAGGTTGTTGCGCGTCAGTGCCAGCACCCGCTCCAAACCCGCCTGCACCGCGCCGCTTTTGTTCAAAATGCCGAACATGCCGCCGACAAACAACACCATAATCACCAACGCCGCCTGCTTGGCGATGCCCTCGGGGACGGCGGTGAAAAAATCGAACAGGCCGACCGGCGCGGCCTTGTCCGCCGCTTCCAACGCCGCCTGCGCCTTCTCACCGCCCGAGGTCAGGATGCCGTGGGCGGAAACCTCTTTTTCCAACACGCGGTACGTGCCGGGAACGACCATTTTGCCGTTGCGCCGATACTCGCCCGAAGGCAGGATATAGGTCAGCACGGCGGCAATCAGGGCGATGGCCAGCATCATCAGCGCGGGATTGAAGGTGGCTTTGGAAATGGGGGCTTCGGCGTTGTATTGTCCGGGACGGTCCATAAAGGTTCCTTTCATTCGGGGAAGCGGATAGGTTCGGCCGGCAATGGTTTGTGCGTGTTCGGATTCGGCAGATACCGTGTATTTTGTTTTTCAGACGACCTTGGCCGGAATCGCCAGCCAACCGCCGCAAGGTATGGATGTATGGATTGCAAAAAGGGTAAAAAGTTCATGGGGGTCGTCTGAAAGCGCAGCTTCAACGAAGTTAAAACCATAAGCCGTCATTCCCGCGCAGGCGGGAATCCAGAAAATCTGCGGGCTGCGGCAATACTTTGAAAGGATACTGAAACTTCAAAGGCCTGGATTCCCGTTTTCACGGGAATGACGGAATATGAAGTTGCCGCAATTCCCGACAGGCCGTCTGAAAGCGCAGTTTCAACGGAGTTAAAACGACAAACCGTCATTCGCGGTTGCGTGCGTGCCAGAAATAACGCCATACGAAACAGGGGAAGGCGAATATCAGGTAGAGGCAGATTACAGTAGCGTAAAACTCCCAGTCTTGTTGGTGTACCGCGCCGGCGCGGGATTCGAGGATATAGGCGAGGACGGCGGTCAGGATGAAGCCTACCGCCAATTCGACGAGGTGATGCCCGATATGTTTGCGCTTGAGCTGGAATACACCGAAAAATTTGGTGGTAACGAAGGGGGCGTTGGCGAAGATGAGTGCCAATACCAAAAGGATGTACATGGATGCGGTCATGATGGTGTGTCTTTCTGTTTTCAGACGGCCTTTTTGATTCAAAAGGCCGTCTGAAAAAACAATCTTGAGCTGCGTATCTTAACAAAAACGGCAGCCTCTGACACGGCTGCCGTTTCGGTTCATCACTTTACAAGGTGTTTTCCAAAGCCCTAGCGCACCAGTCAATCACCGTTTGTGGCATGATGCCCCACAAAATCAGCAAAAACGCGTTAACGCTCAGGAAGAATTTAGCGGCATAGTTGCTGCCGACGGGCTGGTCATGGGTGGATTCGTCGAAATACATGACTTTAACCACGCGCAGGTAGTAGAACGCGCCGATTAACGACATCACCACGGCGAACACGGCAAGTACGATGTATGTGCTGCCCGCCATGGCGGCGTTTTGGGCGGTCGATGCGCTCAACAAAGCCTTAATCACGCCGAATTTGGCGTAAAAGCCCATCAGCGGCGGGATACCGGCCATGGAGAACATCGCCAGCAGCATCAGGAAGGCAAACCAGGCATGGCGCTGGTTCAAACCTGCCAAATCTTTGATTTCTTCACACTCGATATTGTCGGTGGACAATACCATCAATACGCCGAAACCGACCGCCGCCATCAGCGCGTAAGTAATGGCGTAATACAAGCCCGCCGCGAAACCGACCGCTCCCGCCATAAACGCCAGCAGGATGAAACCCATATGCGATATGGTGGAATAGGCAAGCATACGTTTGATGTTGGCCTGCATGATGGCGGCAAGGTTACCGATCAACAGCGATGCCACCGCCAACACGGCGAACATCTGCGACCAGTCGTGATGCACCGTTCCCAAACCGGTAACCAAGATGCGGAAGGCAAAGACGACGGCGGCAATTTTCGGCGCCGTACCGACAAACGCGGCAACAGATGTCGGCGCACCGTGATACACGTCGGGCACCCACATATGAAACGGCACTGCGCCCAGTTTGAACGCTATCGCCACGACGATAAACACCAGCCCCAGTTTCAACAGCCATTCGTTGGCAATCTCGCTGTACGACGACGCCAAAACAGTGGCGAAGTCGAGTGAATGCGTCGCGCCGTAGACCATCGAAATGCCGTAGAGCAGCAGGCCGGAAGCCAGCGCGCCCAAGACAAAATATTTGAGCGCGGCTTCGGCGGAACGGCCGGAATCGCGGCGCAGTGCAATCATGGCGTAAAGCGACAGCGACAAAAGTTCCAAACCGATGTAGGCGGTCAGGAAATGCGCCGCGCTCACCATCACGCTCATGCCTAACAGGGCAAACAGCGACAAAGTGTAAAACTCGCCTTTAAAAATACCACGCGCCTGATTGTACGGTTTGCTGTAAATAAACAGCCCGAAGGTCAGTCCGTACAACACCAGCTTGGACAGGCGCGACATACCGTCGGCGATATACATCCCGTGAAACGCCAACGTACTGCCCTGCTCCCACACCGCCAGCTGCGTAACCGCCACGATAATAACGGTTCCCAAACTCATCAAATGGGTCAGATAGCGGTTTTTATCGCTAATCCACAAATCTGCCAGCAATACGGCAATCAGCAGCGCAAACAGCACGATTTCGGGCATGGCAGGCATTAAGTTCAAATCAATCAAGTTCATTCGCACACCTCAAATCTTGCTTTGCGCCACATGGGCAATCAAATCGTTTGCCGCCTGATGCACCACTTCGATAAACGCCTGCGGATACAGGCCCATACCCAATACCGCAACCGCCAAAATCGCCAGAATCGCAAATTCGCGGCAGTTGATGTCTTTCATATCGGCAACGTGCGGATTGCCGACCGCGCCGAAAATCACGCGTTTATACATCCACAGCGTGTAAGACGCGCCGTAAATCAGCGTCAGCGCCGCCAGCGCGCCTACCCAGAAATTCACTTTGACCGCGCCCATAATCACCATAAACTCGCCCACGAAGCCCGAAGTCGCCGGCAGACCCGCGTTTGCCATCGCAAACAGCATCATAAACGCCGCAAACTTGGGCATCACGTTCACCACGCCGCCGTAATCGGCAATATTGCGCGTGTGCAGGCGGTCGTACATCACGCCGATGCACATAAACATCGCCGCCGACACGAAACCGTGCGAAATCATCTGGATAACCGCGCCTTTCAACGCCCAGTCGTTCAACTGGCCGTTAATGAACAAGAACATTCCCAAGGTAACGAAACCCATATGGCTGATGGACGAATACGCCACCAGTTTTTTCATATCGGTCTGCACCAGCGCAACCATACCGATATACACCACCGCAATCAGGCTCAAAACGATGATGACCGGCGCGAAATAGCGCGACGCATCGGGCAGAATCGGCAGGATGAAGCGCAAAAAGCCGTATGCGCCCAATTTCAGCGTAATCGCCGCCAACACCATCGAACCGCCCGTCGGCGCCTCAACGTGGGCATCCGGCAGCCAAGTGTGCACGGGGAACATCGGCACTTTCACCGCAAACGACAGGAAGAACGCCACAAACAAAAGCTGTTGCACGCCCAGCGGAATCTGTTTGATGTTTTGGAAATCCTCAATCGCAAAGCCACCGACTTGGTAAGACAGATACACAATCGCCACCAGCATCAGCAACGAACCCATCAGCGTATAGAGAAACAGCTTCACCGACGCATACACGCGGCGCGGACCGCCCCACACACCGATAATCAGGTACAACGGAATCAGCATACCCTCGAAGAACACATAAAACAGCAGGGCATCCCGCGCTGAAAACGCGCCGTTAATCAGGCCCGACATGATTAAAAACGCCGCCATATACTGCGCCGGACGCTTCTGAATCACTTCCCAACCCGCCAGCACCACCATCAGCGTGATAAACGCATTCAGAATGACAAACAGCACCGAAATACCGTCCACACCCAGCGAGTAGTTGATTCGCAAAAGCGGAATCCACTCGTGGAACTCGGTAAATTGATAGCCGCCGCTCAAACGGTCGAAACCCGTAAACAAAGGCAGCGTTACCAAGAAACCGGCAAGCGCACCGATTAAAGCGAGCACGCGGGCAAGCGGCGCACGGCTGTCCGGCCCCGTCGCCAAAACCAGCACGCCCGCAGCGATGGGTATCCATATTGCCAAGCTGAGTAGGTAGTTGGAAAACATAGTGGTTAACCTGTGGTTAAAATAAAAATATAGTTGTGTGGGTTGGTTTTTCAGACGGCGTTTCAGGAGGTCGTCTGAAAAAGGTTTGTTCAGGCTTCTGCTATTTATCTCAAGCTAATTCTGCCGAATCTTCCAGCCGTAGGTCGGATTCTCGAATCCGACACGCTGTACTATTTTCTTTTTCATGTCGGATACAAGTATCCGACCTACAACTTGAATGGTTTTCTTTTTCAGACGACCTCAAACACTGCCTTCTTTCTCAATCACCAAAATCCGCGCTTCGCCGCACGGATGGGCAACGTGTTCCGTACCGATTCCTGCGTAGAAGATGTCGCCGCTTTTCAACCGAACGATGTGCTCTTCGCCGTTTTCCCGGTAGTGCATATCGACTTCGCCGTCCATTACGGCAAACACTTCCTCGCCGTCGTTGACGTGCCATTTGTAGGGCTGGTCCGTCCAGTGCAGGCGCACGGTGGTGCCGTTCATATTGGCGATGTCGAGTGCGCCCCATGCTCGGGGAGCGGTAAATTCGGCGGAGCGGATGGTATGCGTGTCGGGCATTTTCGCGTCTCTTTGATTCTGTATCTAGATAAACCTGTCGATACAACTGTTTATTAAATCCCGTCATTCCCGCGCAGGCGGGAATCCAGAACGTAGATTTTAGGAAGCCTTTTTCCTTGACAGGTTTATGCGCCGATAGGTCTGGATTCCCGCCTGCGCGGGAATGACGGCAGTCGGCAAATTCCGTATCTATCCAAGTAAATCAATTATGACCGAAATGTTGACTGCCCCCCATCAACACGGTTGGTTTCCATCTCCAGTTTAATGAACGCATCAATCATGCTGCGCCAAACTGCTTCGGCTACGTCGGGCGACAAACCGGCCTTTTCGGCATAGGCACGGCGCGAGGCAATCACTTGCGCTACCCGTTCGGGCGCGGAAACCGCCTGCATATCGTTTTTAGGTTTCAGACGGCCTGCCTGCCGTACCAGCTTCTGCCGGCGGGCGAGCAATTCTATTAATTCCTTGTCCAAACCGTCGATGGCTTCGCGGACTTCGTCTAGGGTTTGCGGTAATTTGTCTTCAACCATTGTTTCTCGTGTTTCCTTTTTCTGACGACCTAAACGTCGTCTGAAAATCTCATCTTTACCTGAGCAATCCCGATGAACCCGACACGCTGTACTATTTTCTTTTTCATATCGGATACAAGTATCCGACCTACAACTCGAATGGTTCTTTTTCAGACGACCTCTACACCGGCTACGGACAGGTCGTCTGAAAATCTGTCTTTATCTGAACAAGCCCCAGAAGGTCATGCCGAGCAAAACCAATACGCCGAACACCATAGCGGCGGCGTAGGTGTAGATAAAGCCGGTTTGGACTTTGCGTATCTGAGCGGCAATCGCGCCAACCAGTTTGGCGGAGCCGTTGACGATGCCGTTGTCGATAATCGCGGTATCGCCGACTTTCCAGAAGAAGTTGCCCAATGCGCGCGTGCCTTTGGCGAAGACGTTGAAATACAGGGCGTCGAGGTAGTATTTGTTTTCAAACAAAACGTAAACCGGACGGAACGTCTGCGCGATTTTGGCGGGCAGGTGCGGCAGTTTGACGTACAAAAGCCATGCGCTCAATACGCCTGCGATAGCGAGGTAGAGGACGGGCGAATGCAGGCTGTGCGACACCATTGCCAATGCGCCGTGGAACTCTTCTTTCATGATGTGCATGGTCGGATGCGCGTCGGCATTGACGAAAATCACCTCTTTGAAGAAATCGCCGTAGAGCATGGGTTCGATGGCGATGTAGCCGATGATGACGGACGGAATGGCAAGCAGAATCAGCGGCAGGGTAACGACCAGCGGGCTTTCGTGCGGATTGTCGTTTTTGCCCAAGCCGTGATGTTCTTCGCCATGGTCGTCTGAATGGTGTTCGGGCAGGCTGCGCCATTTTTCTTCGCCGTGGAACACCATAAAGTATTGGCGGAACGCGTAAAACGCGGTAACGAACACGCTGACGAGAACAGCAAAATAGGCAAAGCCGCTACCCGGCAGGGTGCTGTATTTCGCTGCTTCGATAATCGAATCTTTGGAGTAAAAGCCGGAGAAGAACGGCGTACCGATCAGCGACAAGTTACCGATCAGCATGGTCAGCCAAGTAATCGGCATGTATTTTTTCAAATTGCCCATGTGGCGCATGTCTTGGTCGTGGTGCATACCGATAATGGCGCTACCCGCCGCCAAGAACAGCAAGGCTTTAAAGAAGGCGTGGGTCATGACGTGGAACATCGCCACGGAATAGGCGGACGCGCCCAGAGCCACGGTCATATAGCCCAGTTGCGACAGGGTGGAATACGCAACCACGCGCTTGATGTCGTTTTGAATCACGCCCAAGAAGCCCATAAACAGGGCGGTAATCGCGCCAATCACCATGATGATCGACAGCGCGGTGCTGCTCATTTCGTAAATCGGCGACATACGCGACACCATGAACAGACCTGCCGTAACCATGGTTGCGGCGTGAATCAATGCAGAAATCGGGGTCGGGCCTTCCATCGAATCGGGCAGCCAGACATGCAGCGGGAACTGAGCCGATTTACCCATCGCACCCACAAACAACAGCAAACAGGTTACGGTAATCAACGACCATTCCACACCGGGGAAAAGCTGGATGGTGGCATTTTGGACGTTGGGCAGATAGGCGAATACGTCCTGATAGCGCAGGCTGCCGCCGAAATAGGCAAGCACCAAGCCGATACCGAGCAAAAAGCCGAAGTCGCCGACGCGGTTGATCAAAAAGGCTTTCAGGTTGGCAAAAATCGCGCTCGGACGTTTGAAATAGAAACCGATCAAGAGATACGACACCAAGCCCACCGCTTCCCAACCGAAGAAGAGCTGGATGAAGTTGTTACTCATAATCAGCATCAACATGCTGAATGTAAACAAAGAAATATAGCTGAAGAAGCGTTGGTAGCCTACTGCTTCGTCGTGCATATAGCCGATGGTGTAGATATGCACCATCAGCGACACGCCGGTAACCACCGCCATCATCATCGCCGTCATCGTATCGACCAAGAAGCCGACGGAAAAATCCAAACCGCCCATCGTCAGCCAGGTATAGACGTTCTCGTCAAACTTGGCGCGGCTGCCGTCGATAAAGCCCCACAACACATAAGCCGACAGCACGGCGGACACTGCCACGCCGAGTATCGTAACCGTATGCGCGCCGGCACGTCCGATTTTATTGCCGAACAAACCCGCAATCAGCGAGCCTGCCAAAGGCACGAGGGCAATGATGAGATATAAAGTCATGTCGTTCATTTTGGATGAACCTTTTTGATTTTAGGAGTTTTGTTTTTTCAGGCAGTCTGAAAAGTGCAGACTGCTTTTACTATTGCCACATCTGTTGACACTGTGCGATCACGTCTTCGTGAACATCGCCCAAGGCGTATAACATTTGGATGGCGAAATCGGCAAATGCCGTACCGTTGGCCGTAACCATTTTTCCGTCCCGAACGGCTTCGCGTTTGGTTTCCACATAATTTTGGCGGTTACCGTATCCGGGCAAATCGGTAATGGCATTCAAACTGTTCGCCGTGTGCAGGCAATCGTTAAGCAAACCATTGGCGGCAAGGAAATATGTGGCGTCGCAAATACCACCGACCGTTTTATCCTGCTGTTTGAACCGGCGGACGATTTTGACGATTTTTTCACAATTTGCTGCCGATAATCCCCGCCATGATTGGTTTGCGCCGACCAAAATCAACGCGGCGGCATCGGCAGGGATTTCATCCAAGGTGAAATCGGGCAGCACGCGCAAATTCCCCATGGATGTTTTTTCACGTTTATCAAGAGACGCATAACGCACGGAATAACCCACATATTGCTGTAAAACAGGAGCGAGCAAAGCAACTTCCCAGTCGGCGAATTGCTCCAAAATAATCACGGCAATGGTTTTCATGGTTTTACCTCAAATAGCATTTATCTATTTATTAAACGTCCGCAGGACAAGTCGGCAAATCCGATGTTTTCAGACGACCTCGAATCGCCCTACCCTTTCAACTCATCCAAATCGGCAACGTTGATTGTTTGTCGGTTGCGGTACACCAATACCATAATCGCCAAACCGATGGCGGATTCAGTCTCGTAGGTCGGATTCTTGAATCCGACAAATCTGCCTGTTTCCCCAAAATGTCGGATACAAGTATCCGACCTACCGCTTAAGGTCGTCTGAAGCCGTTTTTCAGACGACCTTTACCCTTTCTCATACCCTTCGTAATAATATGACTGTTCGATACCTTTAAAGATGATTTCACGGTTGTCCACATCGTCGGTCAGGTTGTCCTTTAACAGAAAGCGCAGTTCTAAATCGTTGACGGGGCTGCGTTCCATCGCCTGCAAATACAGGGTTTTGCTTACATTTTGCCAGTTCACGACTTTTTTCAGGTTTTTCTTCAGCACCAAATCCAGCCAGATGCGGGTACTTCTGCCGTTACCCTCCAAAAACGGATGAGCAATGTTCATTTCAACATATTTGGCGATGATTTCTTCAAAAGTCCGCTCGGGCATCTGCTCGATTTTAACCAAAGCCTCTTTTAAATACATGGCGTTAGCAAAACGGAAACCGCCTTTGGAAATGTTGTCTTCCCTGATTTGACCCGCAAAATCATATAAGCCGCCGAACAGGTAACGGTGAATCTGTTGCAGGCCCGCGGTGGTTCCGACTTCGATACTGTCGATGTCGCCGCTTTCAAACAGTCGGCAGGCATTGTGCAGGCTTTGTTCGTCTATGGATTTCATCGTTTTTCCTACTCAGGTTTTCAGACGACATCGGCGCCTTGTCAGGTCTCGACCCAACCTCCTTTATTACCCTTTCAACTCGTCCAAATCGGCAACGTTAATCGTTTGTCGGTTACGGTACACCAGCACCATAATCGCCAAACCGATGGCGGATTCGGCAGCGGCGACGGTCAATACGAAAAATACGAAAATCTGTCCGGCGGTATCGCCCAGATGCTGCGAGAAGGCGATAAAGTTGAAGTTCACCGCCAAAAGCATCAGCTCGATGGACATCAGCAATACCAGCACGTTTTTACGGTTCATAAAGATGCCCATCGCGCTGATACCGAACAGGAGCGCGCCCAATACCAGATAATGCGTCAAGGTAATCATGCTTTGCCCTCCCCTTCAGGCTTGAGGTCGTCTGAAACTTCGCTCTCTTCAACAAATTCGGTTTGCGGTTTGACAGCTTCCATTTTCACCAAGCGCATACGGTCTTTATCAGCGCGTACTTTAACTTGGTCGGCAGGATCCATACGTTTCGGATTGAAGGTTTTGCGGTGAACCAGTGCAATCGCCGCCACCATACCCAACAGCAGCAATACCGCCGCCAGCTCAAACGGCAGCAGATAATCGGTATAAATACGGCTGCCCAAATCGCGGATATTGTTGTAATCGGCCGGAATGTCTTTCATCAAACCAAATGCGGCAAGGTCGGTTTTCGGGTTGACCAGAATCAGGATAAGGGCAACTGCCAACAGCGTACCGACTACACCGGCAACAGGCGCGTGCCGCCAGAAACCGGCGCGCATTTCCTCGATGTCGATGTTCAACATCATCACGACAAACAGGAACAACACCATCACAGCGCCGACATACACCACCACCAGCGTCACGCCCAAAAACTCCGCCTGCATCAGCATCCAAATCATCGCGCTCACGCAGAAGGTCAGCACCAAATGCAAAGCGGCGTGGACAGGGTTTTTCGCGGTAACGGTACGCAGCGCGCCGTATAAGACGATGGCGGCAAGGATATAGAACAGAATCGCGGAAAAAGTCATTCGTCTGCTCCTTAGCGGTACGGTGCGTCAGCGGCTTTGCGTTTGGCGATTTCGGCTTCGTATTTGTCGCCGATTGCCAAGAGGATGGGCTTGGTCATGTACAAGTCGCCTTTTTTCTCGCCGTGGTATTCAAAAATATGCGTTTCCACAATCGCATCGGTCGGGCAGGCCTCTTCGCAGAAACCGCAGAAGATGCACTTGGTCAGGTCAATGTCGTAACGCTTGGTGCGGCGCGTACCGTCTTCGCGTTCTTCCGATTCGATGTTGATCGCCATTGCCGGACACACCGCCTCGCACAATTTACATGCAATGCAGCGTTCCTCACCGTTCGGATACCGCCGCTGCGCGTGCAGGCCGCGGAAACGTACCGATTGCGGCGTTTTCTCTTCGGGGAAATAAATCGTGTCTTTGCGGGCGAAAAAGTTTTTGAGCGTTACACCCATACCTTTGACGAGTTCGCCGAGCAAGAAAGTTTTTACTAAATTAGCCATATTCTGTTCCCTCAAAACAGGGATTCCGTTAAATATTCAAAACTGCGTTTTCAGACGACCTTGATACGTCGTCTGAAACTTATTTCCACAAATTCAGCGGCGAAATCATCCACAGACCCAAAATCACAATATAGGCGAAGCCGATGGGAATCAGCACTTTCCAGCCCAAGCGCATGATTTGGTCGTAGCGGTAGCGCGGGAAGGTGGCGCGTATCCACAGATACCAGTACAGCACAGCCGCCATTTTCACGAACATCCAGAATGCGGAAGGCGTACCAACAATACCCCAGCTTTGCGGGAACGGGGACAGCCAGCCGCCAAGGAACATCAGCGAGGTCAGCGCGGCAATCAGAATCATGAAAATGTATTCGGCAAGGAAGAACAGCGCGAACGCGAAGCCGGAATATTCGACGTGGTGGCCGGCAACGATTTCGGACTCGCCCTCCGCCACGTCAAACGGCGCGCGGTTGGTTTCGGCAACGGCGGAAATCAGATAGACGATGAAGATTGGGAACAGCGGCAGCCAGTTCCACGAGAACACGGAACCGCCCGCGATACCCTTGGCTTGCGCGGCAACGATGTCAGAGAAGTTCATGCTGCCCGACACCATCACGACGCACACCAGCGCGGCGCTCATGGCGATTTCGTAGGAGATGCTTTGCGCGGAGGCACGCATTGCGCCCAAGAACGAATATTTAGAGTTGGAAGCCCAGCCCGCGATAATCACGCCGTAAACCGACAGTGAGGTAATCATCAGGATGTACAAAAGGCCGATATTGATATTGGTCAGCACCCATTCTTCGTTGAACGGAATCACTGCCCACGCCGCGAAAGACGGGGCAAGCGACATAATCGGACCGATATAGAACAGGGCTTTGTTTGACAGCTTCGGACGGGTAACTTCTTTAAACAAGAGTTTGAACACGTCGGCAAACGGCTGAATCAGACCCCACGGACCGGTTACGTTCGGGCCGACGCGAAGCTGCATGAAGCCGATAACTTTACGTTCGAAATAAGTCAGGTAGGCGACGGTCAGAATCAGCGGAATCAGGATAATCACGATTTTGACGATGACGGATACCACCAAGCCCACGGTAATACCCAAATCGCCCAGACCGAGCGTTGCGGCAAAGAGGTTTTGGAACCATTCCTGCATAATCAAGCTCCCGCCAGTTCAATAGTGTCCATCAACGCACCCAGCGCGGCATTTTCGGTATGCAGCGGCAGATGCACCACGTTTTCAGGCAGTCCGGCATCGGCTTTGACCATCACGGACACGCCTGCGCCGTTTTGTTTGGCAATGGCGGTTTGTCCGTCTTGGAGGCCTAAACGCGCCAAAGTGTTCGGATTCACGCGCGCGGCAGGCACGGCAGCATGGCTGGTCGCTTGTAACGGCTCGGAACGGCGCACGATGGCATCGGTGTGATAAATACCGACTCCGCCCACGCGCACGAGGCGGTTTGAGGTCGTCTGAAAATCTTTTTGAATCGAAGCGGCGCGGTTGTTCAGTTTGGACGGCAGGCTTTCCGCGTCCAACGCGTCTTTCAGAATCGCGGCGGTATCGTGGTATTCAAAGCCTTGCAGGTCAAACAGGTTGCCCAATACGCGCAACACTTTCCACAGCGGACGCGAGTCGCCGAAGCCCTGAACGACACCGTGGAAGGATTGCAGACGGCCTTCCATATTGATGAAGCTGCCCGATGTTTCGGTAAACGGCGCAATCGGCAACAATACGTCGCACACGTCCAGCAGCGTTTCGCTGACAAACGGCGTAAACGCCATCACGCTTTTCGCCTGTTTCAACGCGGCTACGGCTTTTGTGCCGTCCGCCGTATCGATTTCCGGTTCGACGTTGAGCAGCAAGACTGCCTGTTTCGGCGCGTTTGCCATTTTGGCAACGCTCTCGCCCGAGTTCACGCCCAAAACGTCCGCACCGACGCTGTTGGCAGCTTGCGGCAGAATGCCCAGTACCGCGCCGGTCGCGTCCGCCAGCTCTTGCGCGGCGGCGTAAATCGCAGCGTAATCGGGATGGTTTTGCACTTCCGCGCCCAAAATCACCGCTGCTTTTTCAGCGTTTTTCAGGCTCGCGGTAATCGCGTTTTCCGCATCGGCAGACAGGTTTTTCAGACGACCTGCCCACTCGTCGGGGTGCACCGCTTCCTGAGCCAGAAGCGGCATAAACAACTCTTCCTTGCTGCTTGCCAACACGCTCAAGGCCATGCGCTCTTTAGCAGCGCGACGCAGGCGAGCAGTCAGGAGCGGCTGTTCTTTGCGCAAGTTCGCACCGACCACCAGTACGGCTTCGTTGTCCGCCAGCGATTCGATGCTTTGTCCCAACCATTGCGCACCATTGAGGTCGTCTGAAAGACGTTTGTCCTGCTGGCGCAGGCGGGTGGCGAAATTTTTAACGCCCAAGCCGTCGGCAAGTTTCTTAGCCAAATACAGTTCTTCGAGCGTATTCATCGGGTTCGCCCAAATGCCGACTTGGTTTTGGTTGCCGTCTTTAGCGATACAGTCAATCGCGCTGCGGACATATTCCAGCGCAGTTTTCCAATCCACATCCATCCATTCGCCGCCCTGTTTGATTTTCGGGTTTTTCAGACGGCTTTCGTGATACAGGCCTTCGTAGGCGAAACGGTCGCGGTCGGACAGCCAACATTCGTTAATCGCTTCGTTTTCCAGCGGCAATACGCGGCGGACGGTATGGTCTTTGGTTTGCACAATCAGGTTGCTGCCCAAAGCATCATGGGCGGAAACGGATTTGCGGCGGTTCAATTCCCAAGTACGCGCGTTGAAACGGAACGGTTTGCTGGTCAGCGCGCCGACGGGGCACAAATCGATGACGTTGCCCGACAGCTCGGTTTCCACCGCTTTGCCGATAAAGGGCATGATTTCGGAGTGTTCGCCGCGATTCGCCATCGCAATTTCCTGCAAGCCGGCGATTTCTTCGGTGAAACGCACGCAGCGGGTGCAGTGGATGCAGCGGCTCATTTCCTCGGCGGAAACCAAAGGCCCCATGTCTTTGCCGACGACGGAACGTTTTTCCTCGGTGTAGCGGCTGGTGGTTTTACCGTAGCCCACCGCCAAATCCTGCAACTGGCACTCGCCGCCTTGGTCGCAGGTCGGACAGTCGAGCGGATGGTTGATGAGCAGGAACTCCATCACACCTTCCTGCGCCTCGCGGGCCTTCGCCGAATGCGTGCGCACAATCATGCCGTCCGTTACCGGCGTGGCGCAGGCAGGCAGCGGTTTGGGGGCTTTTTCCACGTCCACCAGACACATACGGCAGTTGGCGGCGATGGAGAGCTTTTTGTGGTAACAGAAATGCGGAATATAAGTACCAAGCTTGTGCGCGGCCTCAATCACCGTCGCGCCCTGCTCCACAGATACCTGTTTGCCGTCGATTTCGATTTGTAACATGGTTCGTTCCTAGTTACGGGTATTTGATAAATAATCTTTTATTGAGGTCGTCTGAAAAATGGGCTTCAGACGGCCTTTAAAGTATTAAGTTTATTGCTTGTTTATTTTTAGGATGGGCGTTTCTTAATTTTGAAAAATCCCAATTCTAGTACAACCTATCCCCCCACCCTCTCCCACCTGATGGGAGAGGAAACAGGTTCCTGTCAGAACATAAAGTAGCAGATGCTGCTGCCATGTCTTTCAATATTATGTTTTATGTTTACTTGAATCTCAGGAATAAACCCGAAGTATTCAAATCTGCTACCGTCTGTCCCTTCCCCCGCCTAGCGGGGGAAGGCTAGGATGGGAGTGGCTTTGCAACGTTGCAGCCGTCTTATTTTCCGCCGCACATTTCGATAATCTTTTTCAGTACTGCTTCGGTTTGCTGCAAAACTTCATTATTCCAAAACCGCAACACCCGATAACCTTGGGCATTCAAAAACGCCGTCCGTTGCTCGTCATACTCAATCTGTTCCGAATGTTGTCCGCCGTCCAATTCAATAATCAAACGATGCTCCATACTGACAAAATCGACGATATATCCGCCTATTGTCTGTTGGCGTCGGAATTTTATTCCGTTTAACCGTTTACCGCGCAAGTGATGCCACAATTTCTGCTCGGCCAAAGTCATATTCTGCTTCAGATTACGGACATTCTGTTTTAATGCCGTATTTCTCGTGCTGTACCGCATAGCCGGGTTGGCCTCAATCTTTTTTCAGACGACCTATACGGAGGCCGTCTGAATCTTGCCCGTATAAAAATCTGTTTCAAAATATTCCAAGCACCACCCCCACCCTAACCCTCCCCCGCGAGCGGGAGAGGGAATTAATTTGCTGGTGAGAATCCCAAACACCACCGATACGCAGGTCGCAGGTCGTCTGAAACCTCAACACCACTTATTCGGCTTCATCGGTCCGCCGTGTTCAATGTAATGCACAAATTCATCACGGAAATGCTTGGTAAAGCTGCGGACGGGGAAGACGGCGGCATCGGCGAGGGCGCAGATGGTGCGGCCTGCCATTTGGTTGCCGACGGAATCGAGCAAATCCAAGTCTTCCATGCGGCCTTTGCCTTCTACGATGCGGTGGACGATGCGGTAGAGCCAGCCGGTGCCTTCTCGGCAGGGGGTGCATTGGCCGCAGGATTCGTCGTAATAAAAATAGCTCAGGCGTTCAAGGGCTTTGACCATGCACACGTCTTCATCCATCACGATAATCGCGCCGGAACCGAGCATCGAGCCTGCTTTGGAAATCGAGTCGTAGTCCATATTGGTCTGCATCATGATGTCGGCAGGCAATACGGGCGCGGACGAACCGCCGGGGATAACGGCTTTGAGTTTTTTGCCGCCGCGCATACCGCCCGCCATTTTCAGGATTTCGGCAAACGGTGTGCCTAACGGCACTTCATAGTTGCCCGGACGCTCAACGTGGCCGGAGATGCAGAACAGTTTGGTACCGCCGGCATTCGGAATGCCTTTGTCGGCGAACGCCTGACCGCCGTCGCGGACGATGAACGGTACGGAGGCGAAGGTTTCGGTATTGTTGATGGTGGTCGGTTTGCCGTACAGGCCGAACGAGGCGGGGAACGGCGGTTTGAAGCGCGGCTGGCCTTTTTTGCCTTCCAGCGATTCGAGCAATGCGGTTTCTTCGCCGCAAATGTATGCGCCGTAGCCGTGATGGGCGAAAAGTTCGAATTCGAAGTCCGAACCTAAAATATTTTTACCCAAAAAACCTGCGGCGCGCGCTTGGTCGAGTGCGGTTTCAAAGCGTTGATAACCTTCGAAAATTTCGCCGTGAATGTAGTTGTAGCCCGCTTTCGCACCCATCGCGTAACCGGCGATAATCATGCCTTCAATCAGGGCATGGGGGTTGAACATGATGATGTCGCGGTCTTTGAACGTACCCGGTTCGCCTTCGTCTGTGTTGCAGACGACGTATTTTTCGCCGGGGAAGGAACGGGGCATAAAGCTCCATTTCAAGCCGGTCGGAAAGCCCGCACCGCCGCGCCCGCGCAGACCGGAGGTTTTGACTTCGTCAATCACGTCGGTTTGCGAGATGTTTTCGGACAGGATTCTACGCAGCGCGCTGTAACCGCCGCGTTTGACGTATTCGTCCAATGTCCAGCAGTCGGGATTGGCGGTATCCACTTGGTCAAAAATCACGCCTGATTGGTAAATAGCCATTTTTGGTGTGCCTGTTCGTTTTCGTATCGGTTGCGGCCGTTTTTCAGACGACCTTAAGATGTCTTTGTATATCGGCTTGTAACGTCGTCTGAAATAAAATCTATTGTTTATCAAACCGATATTTTCAGACGACCTTTAATCGTTTTTGTTGTATCTCGACCACTTTGCTTGTCTGCCGTCATTCCTGCGCAGGCGGGAATGACGGCATTTCGGTATTTCAGTAAGTCGGATTCTTGAATCCGACATTTTGCCTTTTTACCCACTCTGTCGGATACAAGTATCCGACCTACGTTTAAATTGTCGTTTCAGACGACCTATTCCAACTCCGCTAGTTTCTTCTCAATCGCCTCTTCGGTCATAAAGCTGCACATGCTGTGGTTGTTTACCAGCATAACGGGGGCGTCGCCGCATGTGCCCATGCATTCGCCTTCGACGAGGGTGAATTTGCCGTCGGGCGTGGTTTCGCCGTAGCCGATACCGAGTTTTTTCTTCAGGTATTCGCCGGTATCCATACCGCCGCGCAGAGCGCAAGGAAGGTTGGTACAAACGGTCAGTTTGTATTTGCCGACAGGCTCAAGGTCGTACATATTGTAGAAAGTAGCGACTTCGTAAGCTTGTGCTGGCGAGATGCCGATATAGTCTGCGACAAAGGCGATGGTCTCAGGAGCAAGCCAACCTTTTTCGGTCTGGGCAATACGCAATGCGCCCATAATGGCGGAGCGGCGTTGGTCGGCAGGATATTTTGCCAACTCAATATCAATTTGTTTTAAGGATTCTGCGGATAACATGGTTGGTTCTCGGTAATGTAATGGAGGCTGCCTAAACGCTTTCTTGTAGGAGATGAATCAATTTGCAATTTAACGGATGATCGTCAAATCGCCGTCTACAAAACCTACGGCAATATGCGGTATTTGGAAAAACGGGATATCTGCCAACTCGTCTTCCAAACCCTGCACTATTTCCACTATTATTTTCTGCACAATTTCCCAATCCTGTCCGGCCAATACGGACAAATCAGGAGCTTCCGTTTCAGGATAAAAATCATCGTTATCAGGACACGCCCAATCACTGTCGTCTTCATCAAAATCTGTCGAACCGATTAAATCGATTCCATAAGGCTCCGACAATTCAAACGACCATGCTTTAATATCGTGAGGTATATTTTCCCGCCCCACAGCGAACAGCCAATCTTTAAATTCCGTTTTAAGTTGTGTTTTGATATCCATGGAAGTTCCTTGTTTAGGAATGATAACAGCAGTTTTTCAGACTATTTAAAAATATTGTCTGCTTGATTCTGCATCCTATCTGTCCACCTCCCCGAATACGATGTCCTGCGTACCGATGATGGCAACGACGTCGGCCAACATGTGGCCTTTTGCCATTTCGTCCATGCCTTGCAGGTGGGCGAAGCCGGGTGCGCGGATTTTCAGGCGGTAAGGTTTGTTCGCGCCGTCTGAAATGATGTAAACGCCGAACTCGCCTTTCGGGTGTTCGACAGCGGTATAGGTCTCGCCCTCAGGAACGTGCATACCCTCGGTAAAGAGTTTGAAATGGTGAATCAGGTCTTCCATGCCTGTTTTCATTTCGGTGCGCTTGGGCGGGGCGAATTTGTGGTTTGTGGTAATGACCGGGCCGGGATTGACGCGCAACCACTCGGAACATTGTTTGATGATGCGTACGGATTGGCGCATTTCTTCCATACGGCAGAGGTAGCGGTCGTAGCAGTCGCCGTTAACGCCGACGGGGATGTCGAAATCCATTTGGTCGTATACTTCATACGGCTGTTTCTTACGTACGTCCCATTCCACGCCCGAACCGCGCAGCATCACGCCGGTAAAGCCTTTCTGCATGGCGCGCTCGGGGGAGACGACGCCGATGCCGACGGTACGCTGTTTCCAAATACGGTTGTCGGTCAGGAGGGTTTCAAGTGTGTCGATGTTTTTGGGGAAACGTTCGCAGAAGGCGTCGATGAAGTCGAGCAGGGTGCCTTCGCGGGATTCGTTGAGCTGCTTCAATACTTTGGCGTTGCGGAATTTGCTGCTCTCGTATTTGGGCATGAAGTCGGGCAAGTCGCGGTAAACGCCGCCGGGACGGAAGTAGGCTGCGTGCATACGCGCGCCGGAAACGGCTTCGTACAAGTCCATCAGCTCTTCGCGGTCGCGGAAGGCGTAGAGGATGGCGGTCATCGCGCCGATGTCGAAGGCGTGCGAACCGATGCCCATCAGGTGATTGAGGATGCGCGTTACTTCGGCGAACATGACGCGGATGTATTGGGCGCGGATAGGCACATCAATTCCGGCGAGTTTTTCTACCGCCAAGCAATATGCCTGTTCGTTGACCATCATGGAAACGTAGTCCAGCCTATCCATATAAGGCAGGGCTTGCAGATAGGTTTTGGTTTCCGCCAGTTTTTCGGTGCCTCGGTGCAAGAGGCCGATATGCGGATCGGCACGGACGATTTGTTCGCCATCCAATTCCAAAATCATACGCAATACGCCGTGCGCCGCAGGGTGTTGCGGACCGAAGTTGATGGTGTAGTTTCTTAATTTATTGGCCACCGTAGTTCTCCTCACGGACGATACGCGGCGTGATTTCGCGCGGCTCGATGGTAACAGGTTGGTAAATCACGCGCTTTTGCTCTTCGTCGTAACGCATTTCGACATAGCCGGAAATCGGGAAGTCTTTGCGGAACGGATGTCCGACGAAGCCGTAATCGGTCAGGATGCGGCGCAGGTCGGGATGGTTGTTGAACATGATGCCGTACAAATCGAAGGCTTCGCGCTCGTACCAATCCGCGCTGTTGTAAACGGGAACCACGGATTCGACCACGGGGAAATCGTCGTCTGAAACCCAGACGCGCACGCGGATGCGCTGATTGTTTTTCACGGAAAGAAGCTGGCTGACAACGGCAAAGCGTTTGCCCTGCCATGCTTCGTTTTTGTAAGTGCTGTAATCGACGCCGCACAAATCGACTAAAAGCTCGAAATGCAGTTCTTCATGGTCGCGCAGCGTGGTCATGATCGAAATATAGTGCTCGGGCAGACACTCGACGGTAATCTCGCCCAAAGCGGAAATGACTTTGCTTGCCTGATTGCCCAAAACGCGGCTGACGGTTTCGTATAAGTTTTGAATGCTTGCCATATCGTTCCCTCCCCTACTCGTCCCGCGCGATGGTGGAAGTGCGCTTGATTTTTTGTTGGAGCTGCATCAGGCCGTAAATCAGGGCTTCCGCAGTCGGCGGGCAACCCGGCACATAAACGTCTACCGGCACAACACGGTCGGCACCGCGCACGACGGAATAAGAATAATGATAGTAGCCGCCGCCGTTGGCACACGACCCCATAGACAATACCCAACGCGGCTCGGCGAGCTGGTCGTACACGCGGCGCAGGGCGGGCGCCATTTTATTGGTCAGCGTACCCGCCACAATCATCAGGTCGGCCTGACGGGGTGACGGACGGAAAATAATGCCGAAACGGTCAAGGTCGTAACGCGCCATACCCGCGTGCATCATTTCCACGGCGCAGCAGGCCAAACCGAAAGTAACCGGCCACAGCGAACCGGTACGCATATAGTTCAACACCGTATCCGCGCTGGTGGTGATGAAACCTTTTTTCAAAACGCCTTCTATTCCCATTCCAGCGCACCTTTTTCCATTCGTAAACAAAGCCTACCGTCAGAACGACGATAAACACCAGCATAGACCAGAAGCCGTATGCGCCCAAATCTTTGAACACCACCGCCCACGGCAGCATAAACGCAACCTCCAAATCGAAGAGGATGAACAGGATGGCGACGAGATAATAACGCACGTCAAACTTCATCCTGGCGTTTTCAAAGGCTTCGAAACCGCATTCGTAAGCCGCGTCTTTTTCGGCGTAGTGGTGTTTCGGACCTAAAATCGTGCCGAGCAGGATAAACAGCACGCCGGCCGCAAGGCCGACGAGGATGAATACGAGGACGGGAAAGTAACTGGCCAACATGGGTTTATGCCTAACTGGTTGACAGACAAATCTTAATATCCTGCTATTTTATCGAATTTCAAAATCCATTAAAAGGTAAATGTCGGCCAACCTGCAAAAAAATCTTAATAAATTCAATAAGTTTATGATAACGATTCTTATTTATATTTATTACACCCACTTATTTTGTTCCTAGAAATTTCTTGCGCCATCCCTTCATCAAACCTTTTTTACAGTTTCCCAGGCAAATCTGTCCGATATGATTTTCAGACGACTTTTTTAGGAAATCCGGTCCTGTACAAACCATTTGCATGCTTTAACATCACCACATCTTGTTTTTACTGTAAATGGCCATATTATTCATAAACTTACGACAAAAGGATTACTATGATGAATTTCAATAACCTACTCAATCAAATTTTAGGGACGATGCAGAAAAACAACCGCTCCGCATCCCATGACACCCCATTTAAATTTAATTCTTTCGGCAGCGGCGCTTTGATAGCAGGGCTTGCTTCTATGCTGATGAAAAGAAAAAATACCCAAAAACTGGCTAAAGCAGGCTCGGCTGCCGCATTGGGTTATATTGCCTACAAAGGCTATCAAAACTGGCAGCAAAACCGCAACCAACCGCCATTGCCGAAACAGGCATTTGAACCTGTCGGACAAACTGCCGAAAACCACAGCCGCACCATCCTGCGCACCATGATTGCAGCGGCTGCATCAGACGGCTTGATTGATGAAGCAGAAAAACAGTCTATAGCGCGTGAAAGCGGCTCGGATCCTGAAACAGCAGCCTGGCTTGCCGCCGAATATGAAAGGCCGGCAACAGTCGAGGAAATCGCCGCAGCCGTCGGTAATGATGAAGCTTTGGCCGCGGAAACCTATCTGGCGGCAAGATTGGTGTGTGCCGATTTATCCCGTAAAGAAATCGTATTTTTAAGCCGGCTGTCGCAAGCCTTGAACTTAGACGACCATCTGGTGGAAAATTTGGAAAAACAGCTTGACTTGGCTCAATAATAAAATAAGTAGGCAGAACCAAATACAAAAAAGGTCGTCTGAAAACCACAATTTAGGGTTTTCAGACGACCTTTTCATTTCTATAAGCATTATTGCATTTGCGCGGCTTTCTGTTTTTCCGCTTCTTCGATTTTGCGGTCGTCTTCATAATCCGAACGGAAGAGCCTGTCGAAACGGATAGTATATTTCAACTCGCCGCCGGAAGAACGGCTGCCGATGCGGGCAACGGCTTGGATCGCCCTTGTGAGCTGGTAGACCAGTTTGACAGACTGTTCGGCACTCGAAATCCCATATTCGTAACCTGCGTAGAGATTGCCGGTGATTTGTTTGCCGACAGTAAGCATCTGTTCGGCGGGATTGAGCTCGCCGGTTTGGGCATTGCGGCTGCGTTGGCTGGTGATGCCCAAATCGTCCACCAGTCCGAGCCTGTCGTTGACTTGTCCGGCAAGGAGCGCGCCTGCTGCTGCGGAAAGTGCGGCATTGTCGCCGTCGCTGCCGCTGCTGGCGCGGTTGAGGATGAGCCAAGAGAGTTTGTCTTTTTCGCTCATCGCTTCTTTGGCAACGAGGGTCACGCGCGGATTGTTTAGGCTGCCGAGGACTTCGACGCCCGCACCGACGGGAGAAAGGCGGCGTTCGGCGCGGATGTTCAGGTTGGGATCGCTGAGCGGGCCGACGAAAGAAACCGTCCCCTTAGTGATGTCGAGGTCTTGACCGTAGGCTTTGTAACGGCCTTTAACAACGCGGACAGTACCGACGCCTTGGATGGCTTCGCCCGGGTGGGAAGTAATGTTCAACTTGCCGCCTATGGTTACGTCCGCGCCGTAGCCGACGAAACGGATGTTGTCGTTGAGGTTGAGCGTGAGGTTGAGGCTGATGGGCGTTACGGCGGCGGTTTGTTTTTTCTCTTCGCCCAACACGACGACATCGTCGTCCAACGAGGGCATGGAGGATTTTTGCGAACCGAACATACCGTAATCGCTTCCCAATGTACCGTTGAGGATAAGGCCCCTGGCCTGGTTGTATTGCACTTTCGCACTGCCAGAGAGGCGCAGGCGGCGGTTCGGACGGGAAAGGGTGTCGTATTTGTCGAAGACGACATCGACGTCAACGTCAGGGTCGGCGTTGGCAAGGTTGACGGAGCCTTTCAGCTCGAGCGTACCGCCTTTGTGGAACTTGAGGCTGTCGATGACCCAGCGTTGTCCCTGCAAATGGGAACGTAAAACGCCGTTGTCGAGGATGAGGCCTTGGGTTTGGTTGCGGTAGTAGAGGTTTTCGCCGTTGAGCGTACCGGAAAGCTGCGGCTCGCCGACGCGTCCGCCAAGGCTGATGGCGGCATTCAGACGACCTTTGACGGTTTGTCCGACGGGCAAGAAGTTGCGGAAGACTTCGAGGTCGGCGACGTTGAGGTTGAGTTTGCCGCTCAAAGGCGCGGTGTCTATGCTGGTGCCCTGTCCGATGTTGACCGTACCGTCGGCAGTGCCGTAGTTGCTGGTGCCGTTCAAGGTGGCGGCAACGGTAGGTGCGCCGACGCGCCCGCCTATGGTGGCGGCTGCGTTCAGACGACCTGTAATGCCTTGCGCGGTAGCGGGCAGGAAGGGTTTGATTGCGCCCAAGTCGGGGACGTTGAGGTTGATTTTGCCGCTTATGGGCGCGTTGGCGATTTTGTTGCCGAACTGCTGGCTGATGCCCAAATCGGCATTGACGCTGCCGAAGCGGGTATTGCCTTCAAGCGTGCTGTCGATGCGGCCGTTTTGGAAACGGGTGCGCAGGGCGAGCGCGCTCAAACCCAAGGGCATTTGTTTTTTCAAGTCTTTGTTCGGCAGAATGATGTCGCCGCTTTGGCGGTTGATGTTGAGGAAGCCGCGGGCGTTTTGACTGTACGCCAAATCCCAATCGCCGCCGAGTACCAAGTTGTGTTCGACGGGGATTTTGACGAAGTTTTGCAGCTCGGTGATGTGCAGGCTTTGCGCGCTGCCTTTGCTGGTGATGCCGGTTTTTTTGTCCCAAACGAAGTTTTGCAGGTTGAGGCTGCCGCCCATCGCGCTCCAGCGCGCCGCGCTCATGGAAACGCGCTCCGCGCCTGCTTCGAGGTTCATGCGGTTTTGCAGTTTTAGGTTGAACGCGCCGCCGATGTCGAGCGTGTCCACGCTGCCTTTCCACTGATTGAAGTCTTTGTTCAGACCGCCCGCCGCGTTGACTTCGAGTTTGTAAGGTTTGCCGTCCAACGCCATGCTGCTGCTGCCGTGTATGCGGTGTTGCGCACCCGTGCCGCTGAGGGACAGGTTGACCGCATCGATGACGGTCGCGCCGCCGGAAAGGGCGATGTGGCTGCCTTTGATGTCGGCGGCAAGCGGACGGTTGATGTCGGGCGTGCCTTTGAGTTTGAAGTCAAGCATGCGGATGTTGACGGCTTCGCCGACACGCAGCGCGCGCGCTTCGCCGGAGAGGTCGGCTTCGTAGGTTTCCAGCCCGCCTTTGAGGTCGCCTGAAATGTAGCCGCGCGTATTGAGCAGCCCGCCCAGTCCGAAACCGAAACGGGAAAGGTCGGGAGCGGTGATGTCGATATTGAGGCGGTCGCCTTTTTTGCCGAAGCTGCCGTTGGTTTTGACGATATTGTTGCCCAAACGCAGGTCGGTCAGCGCGCGCGGGAGGTGTCCGGATTCGTAAACGACGTCGGCTTTGCCGCTGAGGGGGACGTTGTTTAACGTACTCGGCGCAAACTGCATTTTGCCGGCGAATTTTTCTTTCGCCAGTTCGCCTGAAAGATTGATGGTGCCGTTGACGCTGCCGGCGGGCAGTTTTGAGTCGAGGCGGGACGGATTGAACGCCTTGCTGGAAACATCGAGCTTGAGCAGGCGGTCTTTGAAGAGTTCGAGCGAACCTTGCGCCGTCAGTTCGCCGCCGTTTTGCGGCGTGACGCGGACGCGGTCGAGTTTGAGGGTGCGTTGACCGTGTTGTCTGTCGGTAACGAAGGACAGCAGGCCGGAAAGTTGCGCGTTGCCGCTTTCGAGATTCCAGTCGACAGCGGGCGAGGCGGTTTCGCCGTTGACGCCGATAAATCCGTTCCACTGACCGGCAACATTGGTGCGGACGAGGTCGTCTGAAACGAGGTTGTTCACATTAATCTTGAGCGCCAGCGCGTTTTTCACCGTATCGACCGTACCGGCGACATTGAACGAACCCTCCTCCAACAGCCCGATTTCAGACTCTTGGACAGTTACTACGCCTTTGTCGTTAATCGTGAAGTCCGCCAGAATATTGCGCACCGGAATGGCTTTGTCATCGGCAAAACCCGCTGCCTTGTTTTCCAAGTCGAGCGAGCCGTCCAGCGCGATACCGTGCGTAAACGAAGGCACGACGGTCGCGTCAAACGTCAGGTTTGCCTTGGGCAACGACGGCAGGAAAGCGGTCGGATTGATGTTGAAACCCTTGACCAGCACCTCGCCGATCATCTTGTCCAACGAAGCGGCAAACGGATGCACCGTAGATTTCGCCGACAAATGCACATCGTCGCCGTCCAGCAGAATTTCGGTCTGCACGTCCTGCAAGCTTCCCCGCAGCTGCGCCGTACTGTCTATTGTCCTACCTTCCAGCTCGCCCTTCGTCCGAACCGTCGTATCGAGCGCAAACGGCCTCTCCAGCCCAACCACCGCCGAACCCGTCGAATTGCTCCACGGCGTCTCGAGGGTTTTCAAATCCAAGCGGTGTTCTTTCTGATCGTAATGGTATGCCGCATTCAGATGGTTGAGATAGACAGTCTGATTGTCAAAATTTTGGCCTACGCTGAGCCTACCCGTCGCAAAACGGTCGATAAACACCAACACGGGCAAATCAATGCTCTCAGGCAGCCCTTTGGACGGCTTTTCCTCTTTCGGCGGCGTCGGCTTCGGCACGACCGCAATATCGCCCGCTACAATTTCAGTAATGTGCAGGCTGCGCTGAAACAGCTCGGACGGCTCCCAATCAAAACGGAACGCGCTGATTTTCACATCCGCCCCATCCGTTTCAATCATCCACTTATCGCCGTGAAAACCCTTAACCAGCGTACCTTCCAGCGTTTCCGACGCAATTTTCACGCCAAACCAAGACGGAATCTTGTACAAACCGAAACGCAAGCCCGATTCCGTCCCCACCAGCCAAGCAATAAAGCCCGCCAGCGCGCACACCAGCACAACCAACGTCAGCAACAGACCCCGCAACCAGCGTCTCTTGCGCTTGGGCGGGGTGGGTTGTGTTTCAGACGGCGTAGGCACACTGTTTGGCGTTTCTTGGGTTTCTTGGACTGCTGTTTCGGACATCTTGACTTTCTTGTATGACTTAACGGCTGCACAGGACTCCGCCGCACCCGACGGAATCGACTTTTCAGACGACCCCATATCAGGACAGGTCGTCTGAAAAAGGATAATCATATCCCATTGCGGCGAATTGTGCTTGGGAAAGACAGCATTTCAGGTTTCAGACGACCCCATATACCCAAACGCCATGCCCACAGCGGTAAAATGCCAACAAATGTAAAAAGGTCGTCTGAAAAGATTGCAAGGATTAAAACCCACATTTTTCAGACGACCCCTGCTCATTTCAGCAACCCAACGCAAATCAATGAAAAGAAACGCGTCAAGTTGCCTTAAGCTGCGGCTTACCTTCCCGTCAATACCGCCGCACCTGCTTTCGCGACGCTTTCGTCTTCATCGACCGAGCCGCCGCTCACGCCGACGCTGCCGACGATAACGCCGTTTTTATCCACCAGCAGCACACCGCCGGGAAAAATCACCAAACCATCATTGGTCACCTCAATGCCGTAAAGCTCGCCGCCCAGCTGCGAAGCCTTGCCCAGTTCGCGGGTGGACATATTGAAATAGCGCGCCGTTTTCGCCTTTTTCTGCGCAATATCGATACTGCCGATAAACGCATCGTCCATACGCGCAAACGCCTTCAAATTACCGCCCGCGTCCATGACCGCGATATTCATCGGCACCTTGATTTCACGCGCCTTTTTCATCGAAGCCTGCACCACCGCCTGTGCCTGAGCCGTCGTCAAATCGCCCGGCAGCGTTTTGGTCAAACCCGCCGAAAACGCCGGCGCACCCAATGCCAAAGTACACAACAATGCAACTGATTTTATGCCGCGCATAACTGTCTCCTTGTATTGAATCAATGAAAGGTACTGCACTTTTGATTGTATGCCTGTCGGCGGGAAGAATAAAGGTCGTCTGAAAACCATGAGACAGGTTTTCAGACGACCTTGAATGGGCTTTGGATTTCAAACAACGCATGCCCGCGGTTTCAGCAGGTCGGATTCGCCAATCCGAAACTTACCCCTGCTGCTGGATGATATGCACATCGCGCTGCGGGAAAGGAATATTGATATTGGCGGCACGCAGGTTTTCCACTACCTGCTCGTTCAGCCCGAAGCGGAACGCGCCCAAATCGGCTTCGTTCGTCCACGCCCAAAGCGTGATTTCGATGGCGCTGTCGCCCAGGTTGGTAATAAATGTTACTGCTTCTTTGCCTGGAGTCTGTACACACAAAGGATGCTCGGTGGCGGCTTTCAAGACGGCGGCTTTGGCGGCCTTCAAATCGCAGGCGTAATCCACGCCGACCACTACCTGCACGCGGCACAACGGCATGGAGGAACGATTCACGATACTGTTGCTCATGACGACGCTGTTGGGCAGGATGATTTCTTCGTTATCCGGCGTACTCAGCGCGGTCTGCACCATTTTAATTTCGCTAACAAAGCCTTCGAAGCCGTTGACTTTGATGTAGTCGCCGACTTTAAACGGACGGAACAGAATAATCAGCGCGCCGGCGGCAAAGTTCGACAGTTGGTCTTTCAGCGACAAAGCCACCGCCAAACCCGCGCCGCCGATTAAGGCGGTAACCGACGTGGTCGGAATGCCCAGTTTGCCCAGCGCGGCAATGATGATCAGGATTAACAGACCGACGTTAGCCACATTACCGAGGAAGCTGACGAGCGTTCTGTCCACTTTGGCGCGGGTCAGCGCAGCTTTCATCAAAATAACAAGGCGGGCGGTAATCCATCTGCCGACAAAGAAAATCGCCAGCGCGGCAACGAGGTTGGTACCGAATGCCATGCCGGTTTCAACGAGACGTTCCCAGCCTGAGAATGAAGAGAGGTTTTCAAGATCGAAATTCATGATTTTTATTTATGGTCCAAGAATGGTAAAAATTTTGGATATTATGGGTTTTGCGGCAAGCCTGTCTATATTTTCAGACGACCTTAAAACCGTGTGCCCAAGCTGATGTGCCAACGGAGTTTTTTGTCTTGGTGTCCGTAGGCGACGTCGAAGGAGAACGGGGCGACGGGGCTGAACCAGCGCACGCCGAGGCCGGTACCGTGTTTCATGCTCATGCGTTTGAAGTTGCCTGCGGCGTCGCCGACATCGTGGAAGACGGCGCCGGATACGCTTTTGGTAATCGGGAATTGGTATTCGAGGCTGCCGACCAGTAATGCCCTATCGGGGAGGACAGAATTGTTCGGACCTGCCAGACCGATGCTGTCGAGCTCGTAACCGCGTACGGAAGAGGCGCCGCCGGTGCGGAACATGAGGCTGGAAGGTACGTCTTCGCCTTCGCGGGCATAAACGTAGCCTGCCTGCCCGCGGACGATGAAGGTGCCGAGTTTTTTGTTTTCGGGCGTGTAGAAATAGCCTGCGCGAGCGGTGGCGCGCGCCATGGCGGTGGAGGACAGGAAGTTGCCCAGCGTTGCACCGATTTTGCCGTCGAGGTAGTAGCCGTTTTCGGGACGCAGCTCGGTTTCGATGTTTTGGCGTTTCCACGAGGCGGTCAGCATGGTGGCGTGGCTGCGGCCGAGGTCGTAATTGGTATCGGGCACTTTGCGGTCTTCGGTGATGAATTCGATACCGAGGCGCGATTCGATGCCGTTGCGGTCGCGCACGCGCCAAATACCGCTGGTCAGGGCGCGTTTTTCAAGGTTTTGGGTGGTCGAGCGGTTGTAGGACGTGTTGGTCGTCCAATATTTGCCTTCGCTGTTGCGCGGCTGGCTGATACCGGCGGCGAGGGTGGTTTCGTATTTGTCCATGTCCCAAACGACGGAACCGATGTAGCCTTTGTTGAAGAGGTTGTAGTAGTCGTAGCCGATGCGTCCGCCGAGGCCGTATTCGGAATCGTAGCGGATACCGGTTTCGAGTTTGTGGCGTTTGACTTCGGTAACGTTGACTTTGACGGGCACGCGGTCGCCTTGGAGGCGGTCGAAGTCGGCTTGAACGGATGCGCCGGAGTAATGTCCGTTTTGTTCTAGTGCTTGTTGGAAGTCGAGCAAGAGGTCAAGGTCGTAAGGCGCGCCGGGTTTGAAGCGTGCCAGACCGGCGACAACGTTGTCGGGATAACGGCGGGTGCCTGTGATTTCAAAGTCGCCGAAATAAATGGGGCGGTTGCTTTCGACGATCACGTTCAGATCGGCGGTGTTGTTGTTGGGGTTGACGGTGGCTTGGGTGTTGCTGAGTTTGGCAAGCGGGTATTTCTTGCGGGTTACTGCGCTGAGGACGGAGGTTTTGCTGCCGCTCCAGCCGTCTTGGTCAAAGTATTCGCCGACGGGCTGCTGCCAGTTGAGCATGGCTTTTTGGTAATACTCGGCAAGGTTATCGTCTGAAAGTATGTCGCCGAGGATGGCGACGCTGACGTTGTCGACTTTGGTGCGCGGGCCGGGATTGACGGCGACGGTATAGCTCGAACCGTTGTCTTGGACGTTGACGCTGCCGTTGAAATAGCCTTTGGTTTTGAGCATGGTTTTGACGTTGTCGGGCGCTTCTTCGGCGAGAAAGCCGACCTGCTCTTTATCCAACTCTTCGTCCTGCTGCTGAGTAATTAGCGGCAGGTATTCTTCGAGCATGGATTTGACTTCGCTGTTTTTGGTTTCGATTTTGACGGGAAACTTGGGCGTCAGTTTGCCTACTTTGTCAGCCTGCTCGGATTGCCCGCCCTGCTTGAAGCCGGGAATCGGTTCGTAGTCTTCGGCACGCGGCAGATCGGCTGCGGCTGCGTGTCCGTAGGCAAGGGCGAGTGAGGCAATCAAAATGGGCGAAGTCAGTCTGGTCATGGCAAAAAATGTTTCAACGACAGAAGAGTTTTAAATTCTACCATTATTTTCAATCGGGTTTAAAACCCGACTCAAGGCAGAGGGGTCGTCTGAAAAGGTGGATACGCCTGCCTCTACGCGACAGAAGCAGAACACATTAACTCCTCTCAACCCGAAAAATACAGCACAAACTGCCCAATTCTCCAAAAAATCAAGCATTTTGCGCCACGATAATCAATTTAATATGTAAACCTGCACAATAATTGATATTTTCTTTTAAAATGCAACGTTTCTTAACACATAAAGTAAGAGGATGTATCATGGCAAGTGGTAATCCACTGCTAAACGCAGTCAACCGTATCGGACTTGTCCCGCAAATCATCATCGGTTTGATGTTGGGCGTCTTGGTCGGTACCATCTCCCCGAAAGCAGGCTTGGGCGCAGGGCTGCTCGGCGAATTGTTCGTCGGCGCATTGAAAGCCGTCGCCCCCGTATTGGTGTTTGTCTTAGTGACCGCCGCGCTGGTGCAATACCGCAAAGGCGGCGAAGCCAAAATCAAACCCATCATTATTCTGTATCTCGTCGGCACATTTGCCGCCGCCGCCGTCGCCGTTGCCGCCAGTATGGCATTCCCGACCGCGCTGGTGTTTAAAGACGTAGCTACCTCCACCCTCGCACCACCGTCCGGCATCATCCAAGTCCTCAAAGAGCTTTTGATGAAGCTCGTGTCCAACCCGATTAACGCCATTGCACAAGCCAACTACATCGGCATTCTCGCATGGGCGTTGGTTTTAGGCTCCGCATTGCGCCACCACGGCTCCGACACCACCCGCCAAGTCGTCGCCGACCTCTCCGACGCCGTTACCACCGTCGTGCAATGGGTTATCCGTTTCGCCCCCTTGGGTATTTTCGGACTGGTCTCCAAAACCGTTGCCGAAACCGGCTTTTCAGCCTTCCTCAGCTACGGACGCCTGCTGGCCGTCCTGCTCGGCAGCATGGCATTTATCGCCCTCGTTGTGAACCCGCTCATCGTCTGGTCGCAAACCCGCAAAAACCCTTACGGACTGGTCTTCACCTGCCTGCGCGAAAGCGGACTCTACGCCTTCTTTACCCGCTCCTCCGCCGCCAACATCCCCGTCAACATGGCATTGGCGAAAAAACTCGGCTTACATGAAGACACCTACTCCGTCTCCATCCCGCTGGGCGCAACCATCAACATGGCAGGTGCAGCGATTACCATTACCGTCCTAGCCATGGCGGCCGCCCACACCAAAGGCATCGTCGTCGACTACCCCACCGCCCTGCTCCTGAGCCTTGTCGCCACCGTCGGCGCATGCGGCGCATCCGGCGTTGCCGGCGGCTCGCTGCTGCTGATCCCCGTCGCCTGCAGCCTCTTGGGCATCGACAACGACTTCGCCATGCGCGTCGTCGGCGTCGGCATGATTATCGGCGTTATCCAAGACTCCGCCGAAACCGCCCTCAACTCCTCCACCGACGTACTCTTTACCGCCGCCGCCGACTTAGGCAGCCGCCGCAAAGACTAAAGATTCGGTTGTTTCGCAAAAAGTCAAAAAGGTCGTCTGAAATTTCAGACGACCTTTTTTCTATACTATTAAATCGAATTCATATACCCATACCGTCATTCCCGCGCAGGCGGGAATCCAGAAATTCAGTTTTCAGAAATGTTTGGAGGTTGCCGTAATGCCAAACTTCTGGATTCCCG
>NZ_KV812126.1:100788-103380 GCF_001813335.1 Neisseria sp. HMSC055H02
CTGCGCGGGAATGACGCCATGAGCGATTTCTATTTTAAACCGATATACTGTGCAATTTAGGCAGGTCGGACTTTTGAATCAGATATAGGTTTCCGACATGCATCCCTACCCTCTTGCGCCACACAAATTTTCCGCTACGGCAGAAAGATAACCCAAACCTAAATAAAAGGTCGTCTGAAAATCCTGTTTTCAGACGACCTTTTGATGTATGAATTTCGTAAAATTAAGGAATAATCGGAACCTGCCCGTACAGCCGCGTTCCAACTACTTTCATCATTTTAGGATTCGGATGTTCAAAAAAGCCCCCGTTTTTATATTGGTTTTGTTCCTTACCGCCGCGCTTTTGCCGCTGTGGATCATGTGGCGCGATTTTTGGGTGTCGCGGTTGGATGCGGATACGGTGCGTCCGGCGGATGCTGCGGTTGTGCTTTCGACCCGTGCTTATGAAAAAGGTCGTCTGAATCCTTGTTTGGTGGCGCGCGTTGAAGCAGCTGTCGAGCTGTATCGTGCCCGCAAGGTGAAAAAGCTGGTGATGACGGGCGGAGTCAGCCGTGATTTGCAGTCCTCTGCGGGCAATATGCAGATGATTGCGGAGAAAATGGGTGTATCGAAGGCAGACATTATTCAGGAACGGGAAGCGGGCAATACGTTTGAAAACATCGTGTTCAGCCGAAAATTTATCGAAAACAGCCCGCGCGTCGTCATTGTCAGCGCCGGTTTTCACTTGGCGCGGGCGCGGATGATGGCGGACAGGCAGTGGCAGGGACACGATATTCAGGTGTATGCCGCGCCGTTTTGTTCCGAGCCTTACGGCGGTTATGGTTTCACGGTATTGCGCGAGTCGGCGGCGTTTGTCAAAAACGCTTTGAAGGGCAGGTTGTAGTTTCAGACGACCCGAATGCATATCGTTAAATCATGTATAATTGCAAACAATTTGACTGTTTGATTTAACCGTTTGACCGACCTACCGACAGGACTCCGACATGATCAACCCTATCGCTGCACTTTCCCCCCTAGACGGCCGCTACGCCAAATCCGTTGAAGCATTGCGTCCGATTTTCTCCGAATACGGCCTGATGAGGGCGCGCGTCAAAGTCGAATTGAGCTGGCTCAAAGCCCTCGCCGCCGAACCGAAAATCACCGAAATTCCCGCCTTCAGCGATTTCACGCTTGCCGAAATCGACAAAGTTATCGAAAACTTTTCATTGGAAGACGCAGCCGCCGTCAAAGCCATCGAAGCGACCACCAATCATGATGTCAAAGCCATCGAATACTGGCTCAAAGAACGCTTCGCCGGCGTACCCGAAGTCGCCGCCGCCAGCGAGTTCATCCACTTCGCCTGCACCAGCGAAGACATCAACAACCTGTCCCACGCCCTGATGCTGCAAGAGGCGCGCGAAACCGTCATCCTGCCGAAACTTGCCGAAATCATCGAAAAACTCACCGGCATGGCGCACGACCTTGCCGCCGTCCCCATGATGAGCCGCACCCACGGTCAGCCCGCCACGCCGACCACCTTGGGCAAAGAAACCGCCAACATCGTGTACCGCCTGCAACGCCAGTTCAAAAACCTTCAAGCGCAAGAATTCCTCGGCAAAATCAACGGCGCGGTCGGCAACTACAACGCCCACATGGTCGCCTATCCCGACGTCGATTGGGAAACCCACTGCCGCAACTTCGTCGAAATCAGCCTCGGCCTGACCTTCAACCCCTACACCATCCAAATCGAACCGCACGACTACATGGCTGAATTCTTCCAAACCCTCAGCCGCATCAACACCATCCTGATCGACTTCAACCGCGACGTTTGGGGTTATATTTCATTGGGTTACTTCAAACAAAAAGTCAAAGCGGGCGAAGTCGGCTCTTCCACCATGCCGCACAAAGTCAACCCCATCGACTTTGAAAACTCCGAAGGCAACCTCGGCATGGCAAACGCCGTATTGGGCTTCTTATCCGAAAAACTGCCCGTTTCCCGCTGGCAGCGCGACCTGACCGACAGCACCGTCCTGCGCAACATGGGCGTAGGCGTAGGCTATGCCGTGTTAGGTTTCGCCGCCCACCTGCGCGGTCTGAACAAACTCGAACCCAACCCCGCCGCGCTGGCCGCCGATTTGGATGCCACTTGGGAGCTGCTTGCCGAACCGATTCAAACCGTGATGCGCCGCCACGGCGTCGCCAATCCTTACGAAAAACTGAAAGACCTGACGCGCGGCAAAGGCGGCATCACGCCCGAAGTGCTGAAAGTCTTCATCGAATCGCTGGAAATCCCCGCCGAAGCCAAATCCCAACTGCTCGCCCTGACCCCTGAGCTCTACATCGGCAAAGCGGAAGAATTGGCGAAACGGATTTGATGCAACCTTGATGATTTGAGATTGAGTTGAAACAAAAGGTCGTCTGAAAACCAAGATTCAGGGTTTTCAGACGACCTTTCGTCAAATTAAGAGTATCGTGGGCTTTGTCCACGACTTTCAGCCTTGATATCTGAGTCCAATCATTTCTATTCATTCGTGGGTAAAACCCACGCTACGGGCTTAGTTTTTGATACGGAACCCGCCACCAGCCGTCATTCCCGCCCCCGCCTACGCGAGG
>NZ_KV812126.1:103480-115670 GCF_001813335.1 Neisseria sp. HMSC055H02
GTCATTCCCGCCCCCGCCTACGCGAGGACATTGCTGATTCGAATTGACTATATTCAGCGGGCAAAGCCCATGCTACGGGGTTCGGCTTATCCACAGCGTGTTTTGATTCATCGAGGTCGTCTGAAAACTGGGAAACCAAAGTTTCAGACGACTTTTTTCAATCTTAAATCCCACTTCTTAATCAGAGCAGTAAATAGATAAGACACCCTCAAAACAAACGTAGCGCGGGTTATATAGCAAGCATAATTAACTTTAAATACAGCATATCATCAAATCCCGTCATTCCCGCACAGGCGGGAATCCATCGTAAAATCTGAGAAGCCTTGATTTGAAAAACAGTTTCTGAATTTCAAAAATGGATTCCCACCTGCGCGGGAATGACGACGACCGGTAAGTTGCATACCGAAAATAAAGTAATTCAGCTATACCCACAAAATAAATACAAGTACACACACCCGATTCAAACTGACGGACGGCAAATCCCGCGGGCAAAGCCCACGCTACGGGGTTCGGTTATCTCAAAGCGTGTTTTGATGAATAAAGGTCGTCTGAAAACCGTGTCCGGCTTTGTAGAATCACCAGCCCGCCTGTTGACGCGACTTTTCGCTTACGCCTCAAACGTATTCAGCCAAATCCGCCAGCTCTCGTCGGTATCGGCGCAGACGGTCAGGGTTTCGCCGTTTTCGATGCTTTGGAACGACAGGCTTCGGGCGTGGAGCATGAGGCGGGTGGGACCGAGGTGGACGGCGGTGGCGTGGTTTTGGCGCAGGTCGCCGTAGTTGGTGTCGCCGACGATGGGGTGGAAGATGTGTTTCATGTGGCGGCGGAGTTGGTGTTTGCGGCCTGTGTTCGGGATGAGTTCTGCCCACGAGTAGCGTGAGGTCGGGTAGCGGGCGGCGGATTGGAAGGGCAATTCGGTGCGCGCAAGGCAGCGGTATTGGGTTTGGGCTTCTTGGAGGGTGGCTTCGGTTTGGGATTCGGCGATTTTGTCGGGCTGATATTTGAGGGGGTAGTCGATGAGTCCGTCGTCGGGCAAATATCCGCGCACGATTGCCCAGTAGGTTTTGCGTGTGTTTTTTTGTTCGAACTGCTGCGTCAGCAGGCGGGCGGCTTCGGGGTCGAGGGCAAACAGGAGGACGCCGGATGTGGGGCGGTCGAGGCGGTGGGCGGGATAGACGTGTTGTCCGATTTGGTCGCGCAGGGTCTGCATGACGAATTGTGTTTCGTGGCGGTCGAGCCAGCTTCGGTGGACGAGCATTCCGGCGGGTTTGTTGACGGCGATGGTGCGGCTGTCGCGGTAGAGGATTTCGAGCATGGTCTGATGTGGGCGGAAATGGGGGATTGTAACGCAAGCGGCGCGGCTGCGACGGCAATCTTGTCCTTTTGCGCGGGTTGACGGGCTGAAACGCATGATTCGGTTCAAATAAGGAACATTTGCTGCCATTCTTGCCTGCGTTTTCAGACGACCTCGGGTTCTGTCGGTTACAATGTGGGGATTCAACAAGATGAAGGAAAAACTGTGAGCCTGCTCAAAAAACTGCCCAAGCCTATGCTGCCCGATGAGGCGCGCCGCGAGATTCAGGCGCGGGAGTCGTATCATGTTTTGAAGATTATTTCGGAATTTGTCGAAGCGGGCGAGGAGCTGCGGGCGATTCAGCCAGCGGTCAGCATTTACGGCAGCGCGCGCACGCCGGAAAACCATCCCGACTACGAATTTACGCTGCGTCTGGCGCGCAAGCTCTCGGATGCCGGTTTTTCGGTTATTTCAGGCGGCGGGCCGGGGATTATGGAAGCGGCGAACAAGGGCGCGTTTGCGGGCGCAAGCCCTGCGGTGGGGCTGAATATCGTGTTGCCGCACGAACAAAAAGCCAATCCGTATCAGGATTTGTCCATCAAATTCCAACATTTCTTCCCGCGCAAAGTGATGTTTGTGAAGCATGCGGTCGCATATGTCGTCATGCCCGGCGGCTTCGGCACGTTGGACGAACTGTTTGAAAGCCTGACGCTGGTGCAGACAGGCAAAACGCCCGACCGCCCGATTATCTTGGTGGGCAAGGATTTCTGGTCGGGCTTGTTGGACTGGATACGCAAAGAGCTGCTCGGGCGCGGGCTGATTTCGGAAGCCGATATGGATTTAATCCGACTGATCGACGGCGAAGACGAAATCATCGAAGAAATCTTCGCGCACTACGAAAACCGTTTGGAAGATTTTTCCGAAGGCGTCAACGCGTGGTCGCTCGGCTTGTGATGGACTGGGAGGTCGTCTGAAAAGCGTTTGAATCTCGCGGGTTGAGTTGAAATCAAGATAGGCGGCAACGCCGTATCGGTTTCCAGTCAACCCGATATAGAATCGTTTCAGACGACCCCTGCCTATTTCGGTACAATACCTTTTCGCCGCAAGGCAGCCACGCCGCCGCGAACATTCCCTTTATCCACTCCACCCGACCCAACCGTTCATGACCGATACCGCCCAAATCATTACCAGCTACGGCCGCCGCTACATCGTGCGCACACCCGACGGCAAAACCTACGAAGCCAGCACGCGCAAAAAGCGGGTGGATTTCGCCTGCGGCGACCGCGTGCATATCCAAAACATCAACGCCGAACAAGCCGTCATCGAAGACTATCTCCCGCGCGAAAGCCTGCTCTACCGCCAAGACGCATGGAAAACCAAGCTTATCGCCGCGAATGTTACCCAGCTCCTTATCGTTACCGCCGCCGTTCCCTCGCCCAGCGAAGCCCTGCTGCAACGCGCCCTCCTAGCCGCCGAAGCCACCGGCATCCAAGCCGTCATCATCCTGAACAAAGCCGACCTGCCCGAAACCGCCCTCTGGCGCGAAAAACTCAAATTCTACGAAACGCTCGGTTATCCCGTCATCGAAACCCGCGCGCTGGAAAACGCCGACATCCTGCGCCCCGTCTTGCAAGGGCATACCAACATCCTGCTCGGACAAAGCGGCATGGGCAAATCCACCCTGACCAACGCCCTCTTAGGCAACCAAACTGCCCGCACTGGCGACATCTCCACCGCGCTCGATTCCGGCAAACACACCACCACCCATGCCCAGCTTTACGATTTAAACGAAGAAACCCAATTAATCGACTCCCCGGGTTTGCAAGAATTCGGCCTGCACCACCTCCAAGCCGCCGACCTGCTGCAATATTTCCCAGACCTGCGCCACCTTGTCGGACAATGCCGCTTCCACAACTGCACCCACCGCGCCGAACCCGGCTGCGCCGTCAAAGCCGCCGCCGAAGCAGGCGAAGCCAAGTCTGAACGCATCGAATTTTTGCAACGGATAACGGATGAATTGTTGAGATAGGGGAAGCGGTTGGTTTGGGTGAAATAAAAAGGTCGTCTGAAAACTTGGGAAACTGTTTTCAGACGACCTTCTGAACATTAATATCTATATAAAACAATAACAAACAAAATTTTTTCAATTCGCTTGTAAGCATTTTCAGACTGCCGCGTCTAATCGGGCATGAAATGATTTTATGAAACGGTTATCATGAAAACGAATATCACAGCCCCGTGGCAATCGGCTTTAGGTTTATTGGCTTTGCGCCTTTTTGCCGCTTACGAATTTTGGGAATCGGGTATGCAGAAATGGAGCGGCGAAAACTGGTTTGCCGAAATCAATGACCAATTCCCCTTTCCGTTCAATTTGCTGCCCGACAGCGTGAATTGGAACTTGGCGATGTGGGCGGAGCTGGTTTTTCCGGTTTTGCTGCTTTTAGGATTGGCAACCCGCCTGTCCGCCTTAGGGTTGATCATTGTAACGGCAGTGGCGTGGGCAGCAGTCCATGCCGGTGCGGGTTATAATGTTTGCGACAACGGCTATAAAATGGCTTTGATTTATATCGTGGTTTTAATCCCGATTCTGCTTCAAGGCGCGGGCTGTTTATCGATGGATGCGCTGTTGAAAAAACGGTTTTGCCCGAAATGCCGCGTCGGAAATCAATAAAAAAGGTCGTGGAGCGGACTTTAAACGCGCCAACTCAAATTCTTAATCTGTTTAACTTGATACTTTGAAAAGGAAATCAATATGAAAAAAAATGTAGCCGCTGCCCTTGCAGGTGCTTTGTCTTTGTCTTTGGCTGCCGGCGTTGTTGCCGCTGACAAACCGGTAAGCAGCAAAGCAGGCGTTCAAAAATCTGCCCAAGGCTCTTGCGGTGCGGTTAAAGCTGCTGAAGGTTCATGCGGTGCCGCTGCTCCTAAAGCAGGCGAAGGCAAATGTGGCGAGGGTAAATGCGGTTCAACCGTGAAAAAAACCCCCGCTAAAAACGCCAAAGCAGCAAAAGCCAAAGCTAAAGCAGTTGAAGGCAAATGCGGCGAAGGCAAATGCGGTTCTAAATAATTTAGAACAAAAAGCCGCATTTTATTGACAAATGCGGCTTTTTATATGATTTTGACAGCAATTTCCTACCAAAACCGTCGGAATACCATCCAAAACGGAGCAACATCATGATTCAACATGCAGGCTTAGGCTACCGCCGCGACTTGGCGGAAGACTTCCTCTCGCTTTCAGACGACAGCCCGATACGCTTTATCGAAGCCGCCCCCGAAAACTGGCTGAAAATGGGCGGCAGGGCGCGCAAACAGTTTGACCGCGTGGCGGAACGGCTGCCGTTGGCGTTGCACGGATTATCCATGTCGCTGGGCGGACAAGCCCCGCTGGATACCGCTTTGATAGATGGAATCAAAGAGATGATGCGCCGTTACGATTGCACGTTTTTCTCCGACCATTTGAGCTACTGCCACGACGGCGGCCATCTCTACGACCTGTTGCCGCTGCCCTTCACCGAAGAAATGGTGCGGCATACCGCGCGGCGTATCCGCGAAGTGCAAGACCGATTGGGCTGCCGCATCGCCGTAGAAAACACCTCCTACTACCTGCATTCCCCGCTTGCCGAAATGAACGAAGTCGAGTTCCTCAACGCCGTTGCACGCGAAGCCGACTGCGGCATTCATCTCGATGTGAACAATATCTACGTCAACGCCGTCAATCACGGACTGTTGTCGCCAGAGGCTTTTTTAGAAAACGTTGACGCAGGGCGCGTGTGTTACATCCACATCGCCGGACACGACGTCGAAACGCCCGAATTGTTGATTGATACCCACGGCGCGGCGGTTTTACCGACCGTTTGGGACTTGCTCGAACTCGCCTACACCAAGTTGCCGACCATCCCGCCCACCCTGTTGGAGCGCGATTTCAATTTCCCGCCTTTTGCCGAACTCGAAGCCGAAGTCGCCAAAATCGCCGAATATCAAACGCGTGCCGGAAAGGAATACCGCCGTGCAGCCTGAAACCTCCGCCCAATACCAACAACGCTTTGCCCAAGGCATACGCGAGGGCGAAGCCGACGACGGCTTGCCGCAAGACCGCCTGAACGTCTATATCCGCCTGATACGCAACAATATCCACAGCTTCATCGACCGTTGTTATACCGAAACGCCGCAATATTTCGACAGCGGAGAATGGGGTCGTCTGAAAGAAGGCTTCATCCGGGACGCGCGCGCCCAAACCCCCTATTTCCAAGAAATCGCCGGCGAATTCCTCCAATACTGCCAAAGCCTGCCACTTTCAGACGACCTCTTGGCACTGATGGACTTCGAACACACCCAACTGCTCGCCGAAGTCGTCCAAACCAACAGCCAAGCCTCGTCCGCCGATTCAGACGATTTGGCGTACACCCTTTCTCCCACCGCCTTTGTGCGCCGCTACCATTACGACGTTACCGACGAATTGCAGGCGGTGGAAACCGCCGTTTTGGTGTGGCGAGACAGTGAAGATGACGTGATGTACCAAATCCTCAACGATTTCGACGCATTATTGCTGGAAACGTTGGCAGACACCCCCACTTCCCTGAACGGCCTGCAAACCATGCTGGCAGAGTTCATGTCGTCTGAAAACGGCTGGCAGGATGCCTTAACGCAAAAATGGTCGGACTGGCTGGAACAAGGCATTTTGGTTGCCGCATAGCTGATGGATTCCCGCCGTAGCCTGTCCTCGCGTAGGCGGGGGCGGGAATGACGGCAGATGATGCTGTATCAAAAATTCAGCCTCCCGTAGCGTAGGTTCTAACCACGGAATGAACAGGGAGGATTGGATTCGGATATTCGGACGGTAGATCGTGGGCGAAGCCCACGCTACGATTTGCTGCAACGGCAATTTGTTCCTTCCCCCGTCTGGCGGGGGAAGGTTAGGATGGGGGTGGTTTTGTGTGTTTAGGTAAAATCAAATTCGTGCAAGCCGTAGAACCTACCTTCTCCCGCCAGACGGGAGAGCCAGCCGCCCGTAGCGTGGGTTCTACCCACGGAATAAACGGATATGATTGGATTCGGATGTTTGGGGAAAAGGTCGTGGGCGAAGCCTACGCTACGGGTTCGGTTTGTCCCAAGTCTGTGCCTATTTGACGGAAAGGTCGTCTGAAAACCGGAATACTTAGTTTTCAGACGACCTTTTTGCAGAGAGAGCTTTACGGATAAGACCTCTGCGCCGTCAGAATGAACAGGGATAATTGAATTCGGATGTTTGGTGAAAGGTCGTGGGCAAAGCCCATGCTACGGGTTGGTTTATCCTAAATCTGTGTTCACGCGCTGAGCAGGCTTTGGGCGAGGAAGCCGCCTTTTTCTACACCGGGGAGGATGAAGAAATAGCCGCCGCCGAAGGGGCTGATGTATTCTTCCAGCGGTTCGCCGTTGAGCAGGTTTTGGACGAAGATGAAGCCGTCGGCGAGGTTGGCTTGGTAGCAAATGAACACCAAGCCGACGTCGAGCTGGCCGTTGGCAGCGAGGCCGCGGGAGTAGTTGAAGGCGCGGCGGTAGAGCAGGTGTTTTTTCATGAACTCGGGGTCGCGCGGGTTGGCGAGCCTCATGTGGCTGTCTTTGGGGGTGGTTTTGCCGTCGGGGTCTTTGGCGAAGTCGGCGGTGTCGCTCTCTTTTTTGCCGTCCATGGGGGCGCCGCTGTATTTGCGGCGGCCGAAGATTTCGGTTTGTTCCTGCAAGGGGGTTCTGTCCCAGAATTCGACGAAGTGGCGGATGAGGCGGACGGCTTGGTAGCTGCCGTTTTTCGCCCAGGCGGGTTCGTCTTGGCTGTTGGCGGCGATGCCTGTCCAGAGGACTTGGTCGGCAATTTTGGGATCGGATACGTCGGGGTTGCCGGAGCCGTCGCGGAAGCCTAGGAGGTTGCGGGCGGCGATGGCGCCGGGTTCGGCTTTGGGCAGCCAGCCGTCTATGCTCCAGCGGATGACGGCGGTTTGGGCGGTGTTTTTGATGATGTCGCGCAGGGCGGCTTGGCAGGTTTCGGGGGTGAAGGCGCAGATTTGGAGGCTGAGGTCGCCGTCGCACCATGATTTTTGGAGGCGGTCGTTGGGGAAGTCGCGCATTTCTTGGAGGTGGCGGGGTTTTTTGTCTTTGAGTCCGAAGCGGTCGTCAAAGAGGCTGCTGCCGACGCCGACGGTGATGGTGAGGCCGTCGGGGCGGAATGTTTTGCCGAGCAGGCCGCTGCCTGCGGGGGGGAGTTTTTCGTCGCCGTCTTGGTATTCGCCGCCTTGGGTGAGGAATTCAATGCGGGCGGTGAGGGTGCGGAAGAGGTTTTCGAGTTGTTTGGGGTCTTTGGCGGTTACGTCGAAGGCGCACATGATGCCGAAGAGCTGGTGCGGGGTGGTGATGCCGGCTTGGTGCTTGCCGTAGCAGGGGTAGGCTTGCGGGGAGTGTTCATTGAGGCGGGTCTCGGCGGCGGTTTCGCCTTGTTGTTTGCCGGCGAACCAGCCTGCCGCGCCGGCTGCGCCGGCGGCTAGGACGGTTTTGAACAGGGTGCGTTTGGTCGGTTGGGCGGGTTGTGGGTTGTTGTCTTGGCTCATGGCGGAGTCCTGAATGTAGGTCGGATTCTTGAATCCGACGTTTGGCATGACGGCAAGGTGTGTCGCGGTTTGTGCTTTGTCGGATACAAGTATCCGACCTACAGGGCTACACGGCTTTGGGGGGGCGTGGGCAAAGCCCACGCTACGTCTGCGATTACTGCTGTCAGCGATAAGTTTTCAGACGACCCCTTGAATGGCAAAAGGTCGTCTGAAACGGGCGGGTCAAGTTTATTTGAGGCCCAGTGTGCCGCGCAGTTGGCTCAGGTCTTCGGCAAGGGCGTTAATCGGTGCCTGAAGGGTTTTGCGGTCTTCGTCGCTGAGTTTGTCGTAGGTTTCAAAGCCGTCTTTGGTTTTGTATTTGGCGAGGATGTCGGTTACTTGTTTGAAGTTGGCATCGACTTTCTCGAGCAGGGCTTTGTTTTTCTCGGCAATCATCGGACGGAAGAGTTCGACGATTTTTTGCGCGCCTTCGATGTTGGCTTGGAAGTCGCTCAAGTCGGTGTGGCTGTAACGGTCTTCTTCGCCGCTGATTTTGCTGCCGGCAACTTCTTCAATCAACACTGCCGCGCCGCCGACGACTTTGTTCGGCGGGAAGGAGAGGGCGTCAATTTCTTTTTGCAGGGCTTCAACGTCTTTCATGAGTTTGTCGGCAATGTCTTTCACGCCGGATACGTCTTTTTTGATCCAAAGGGCGTGTTCGATGCGGTGGAAGCCGGTGAAGGCCGCGTCTTCGGTTTTGTCTTTGAAGTCGTCTTCACGCGCGTCGATGGCGGGGTCGAGTTCGTTGAAGAGTTCGGCAATCGGCTCAATGCGTTCGTAGTGGGTGCGGGCGTCGGCAAACAGGGATTTGGCTTTTTCGATGTCGCCCGCTTTGACGGCGTCGGTGAAGGCTTTGGTTTTGGCAACCAGCTCTTTGGCTTCGCCTTGGACGTAAGCTTTATAGTCGGCAAGCGGTTTGGCGAGTTTTTCCAAATCGGCTTCGTTGCCGGTGTCTTTAAAGCCGCTGTCGGTTACTACCAATTTGCCGCGCGGGTTGGTCAAGAGGCCGCAAGTCATTTCATATTCGCCCGGCAGCAGGGTAACGGTCATTTTGTCGGAAAGTCCGGGGGCGATGTTTTCGCGCTCGTCGACCACCATCACGCCTTTGAGGATTTCCCATTCGAGCTTGCGGCCGCTGTTGTTTTTGATGTTGAACACGACTTGTCCGCTCGGTACGGTCAGTTCCATCGGTTCGCAGGCGGTGTCGTTCACGCCGACGTTGACGGTGCCGTCGGCATTCGCGCTTGATGCACCTGACGCGGCAGGCGCGGATTTTTCCGCTTCGGGCGGCTGACATGCGGTCAGACCCAAAGCCAGCATCACGGATAAAGCAGTTATATTGAGTTTTTTCATTTCAAACCTCTTTGGCATGTTGATAAGAATGGGATACGGAATTTTTAAGCACCACTAATGGTTTTCAGACGACCTCTGCACCGCGGCGGGCCTGCTGCCGTGCAGAAACCAAATCATGACCGGAACCAAATACAGCAGCCACGCCAGCACCTCGCCCTGCGTCGGGTGGTCGGTATAGCCGAAGAAGCCGCCGAGCAGCACGCCCAGCGGGCTGTCTTCATGCAGGTATTTGGAAGAATCAAACACCACTTCTTGCAGGTGGTTCCACACGCCCGCCTCATGCAGCGCGCGCAGCGAACCGGCCACCAAACCGGCGGCCACCACAATCAAAAACGCGCCCGTCCAGCGGAAAAACTTCGCCAGATTCAGACGCATACCGCCCTGATAAATCAGCGCGCCGATGACCACTGCGGCCAGCAGCCCCAATACCGCGCCGATGGGCATAGACCAAGTCGGACTTTGTTGAAATACCGCCAAGAGGAAAAACACACTCTCCAGCCCCTCGCGCGCCACAGCCAGAAAAGCCATGCCGACCAAAGCCCAGCCTTGGCCGTTGCCGCGGTTTAAGGCGGTCTGAACCGAATCCTGAAGCTGCTGCTTCATCGAACGGGCGGCTTTTTTCATCCATAAAATCATATAAGTCAGCATCGCCACCGCCACCAAACCGATAACGCCGACCACAAATTCCTGCTCCTTCTGCGGAATCTCGCCCGTTGCCGAATGGATGCCGTATCCGATGCCCAGACACATCAGCGCAGCCAAAGCCACACCCAGCCACACCTTAGGCATCAGCCGCGAATGTCCCGACTGTTTCAAAAAACCGGCGACGATGCCCACAATCAGGGCGGCCTCGATGCCCTCGCGCAACATAATCAGAAAAGCAATCAACATATATAAAACAAACCTTAAAACTAAATATCCAAAACTAAACCATTTATTCTTTTACCCAAGCCGTTTCACCCGCCGCCTTATCTATTCTATTCGGCTGCAATAAATCCTCTCCAAGAAAATTCAGACGACCTTATGCCTAAATATTTATAAACCGATAATTAAACAAATGCAAATAATTTTTATTTTTAAGTAATAAACACAGTTACGAATGTTAACAAGGAAATGACGAAAGTATCGGACAAACGTACTTTTCCAGCCCGTCTCCCAACAGCCGATACGGCAGTCAAAATATATCCCGTCCATCAACAATAGCCGCCACAACACACAAGGTCGTCTAAAAACCTGCCCCATCCGCTTTCAGACGACCTCACGCCTTGAGCCAAAGCAGGCGGAAAAACTGTGTTAGAATCCCAAGCTCTTGAATAAACGAACCAATATCCCGTCTGCAAACCACGTTCCCATCCACCCGATTTCAGACGACCTTTAAGACAGCATTATGAAAAAACACCTATACCGCATCACACTCCTCACCATCGCCGCAGCCGTCCTCTCCGCCTGCCCGAGCAAACTCATCAAAAACCTCCCCGAAGTCGACACCACCACCGTCAAAGGCCCCGACCGCCCCACCGGCACGCCCGACCCCGCAGGCACCACCGTCAGCGGCGGCGGCGCGACCTACACCGTCGTGTCCCACCAAGAACTGCCGCACTGGAACACCCAACACTTCGTCAAAAGCCTCCAATCCTTCCGCTTAGGCTGCGAGAAACTCAAAAACCGCGCAGGCTGGCAAGACGTGTGCGCCCAAGCCATGCAGACGCCCGTCCACCATTTCCAAGCCAAGCATTTCTTCGAACGCTATTTCACCCCTTGGCAAGTCAGCAACAACGGTAACCCCGCCGGCACCATCACCGGCTACTACGAGCCCGTCCTGCTCGGTGATGACAAAGCCACCAGCAAAGCCCGTTTCCCCATCTACGGCATCCCCAACGACTTCGTTTCCGTCCCACTGTCCGCCAATTTGAGAGGCAGCAAAGCCACCGTCCGCATCCGCCAAACCGGTGCCAACAGCGGCGTCATCGACAACAGCGGCACACACACCGCCGACCTGTCCCAATTCCCCATTACAGCCCGCAGCACCGCCCTCAAAGGCAGGTTTGAAGGCAGCCGCTTCGTTCCTTATTACACCCGCAACCAAATCAACGGCGGCGCACTCAGCGGCAAAGCCCCCATCCTCGGTTACGCAGAAGACCCCGTCGAACTCTTCTTCATGCACATCCAAGGTTCAGGTCGTCTGAAAACCCCGTCCGGTAAATACATCCGCATCGGATTCGCCGACAAAAACGAACACCCCTACGTCTCCATCGGACGCTACATGGCAGACAAAGGCTACCTCCCCCTCGCACAAACCAGCATGCAGGGCATCAAAGCCTACATGAAACAAAACCCCGGCCGCCTCGCCGAAGTTTTGGGACAAAATCCCAGCTACATCTTCTTCCGCGAACTGACCGGCAGCAGCGAAGCCGGTCCGGTCGGCGCATTGGGTACCCCGCTCTTGGGTGAATACGCAGGCGCCATCGACCGCCACTACATCACCTTGGGCGCACCGTTGTTTGTCGCCACCGCCCATCCGACCACCCAAAAAGCCCTCAACCGTCTCATCATGGCGCAAGACACAGGCAGCGCCATCAAAGGCGCCGTCCGCGTCGACTACTTCTGGGGCTACGGCGACGAAGCAGGCGAAGTTGCCGGCAAAATGAAAACCACAGGCTACGTCTGGCAACTCCTGCCCAACGGCATGAAACCCAGCTATCAGCCTTAACATCGGCTAAAAAGTCAAAAGGTCGTCTGAAAACCGGTTTTCAGACGACCTTTTGTGATTCTCAAACAAGCCGATATAGTGGATTAAATTAAGCAGGCCGTAGCGTGGGCTTTGCCTACGAGTCTGCCGATCAAATCCCGAACCGAACAATCAACCAAGCCGTTTTCCGTGGGCAAAGACGCTACAATCTAAAATTACAAAGGTCGTCTGAAAACCGGTTTT
>NZ_KV812126.1:115770-122400 GCF_001813335.1 Neisseria sp. HMSC055H02
CAATCCTACAATCCTACAATCCTACAATCCGCGTCCAGTATCAGCGGCGTACCGTTATTCCCAAACCCGCCTACCAAGTCGAATAAGGATGCTTGCTCAAATACGCATTGGTAAATTTTCCTTCCGACGTAATCTCCGCGCCCAGCCAGTCCGGTTTTTCAAACGGTGCATCTTCCGCAGGCAGCTCGACCTCCGCCACCACCAAAGGCGCGTTGTCGCCGAAATACTCGTCGATTTCAAACACAAAGCCCTTAAATTCCACCCGATAGCGGTGTTTTTCCATTTTAAACGGACACATCGTCTCCATCATCTGCCGCGCGTGCGCCAAAGGAATTTCGTATTCAAACTCGCTGCGGCTGACATCCGAAATATAGCCTTTCAAAGTCAGCCAAGCCTTGTCGTCAATAATGCGCACGCGGATGGTGCGCTCTTTTTCCACGCTCAAATAGCCCTGCCGCAACACCTGCGGCGCGGAGGCTTCGCGCTTCCAGTCATCGTTTTTCAACAGGAAGCGGCGTTCGATTTCAATAGTCATCTGTTTGATTCCAATATAAAAGAAGGTCGTCTGAAAACAGGTTTTGCACACACCTTAAAACGGCTTGAACACCACCATATACAAAGCCACGACCATCATCAATACAGGCACTTCGTTAAACACCCTGTACCACTTGTGCGAATGCGTATTGCGTTTTTCCTCAAAGCCGCGAAGCAGCGCGCCGCAATAAAATTGATAAGCCAAAAGCAGCAGGCCCATCAACAGCTTCACGTGCAGCCAGCCCTGCCCCCACCAGCCCGTCACAAACGGAATCAAAATGCCGAACACCAGCGTCCCGAACCCCAACGGCGACATAAACTTATACAGCCGCCGCGACATCGCCGAGAGCCGCTCATATTCCACCGGCTGCTCCGCCGCTTCGACCTGCGCCAGATTCACAAAAATCCGCGGCAGGTAAAACAGCCCGGCAAACCACGAAATCACAAAAAACACATGCAAGAGCTTAAACCACAAATACATTTTCAGACGACCTCATGCTCGAAAACGCGTATTTTACCCGCCAAACCGCAGCGGCTGTTTTCTTTATGTCAACGACTGTCTGTTTTACGCCCGAAAAATGGTAAATCACATCATAATTTCGTATCGTTTATATGCAATAAGATTAAATTTTGTTAAAATGCATATGTAATTAAACTAATATGCCCATTCCCCGCAGGACAAACACAAAACGGAAAGAAAACATGATTAAGCAATTTGAAATCAGCGCCAGCGTTCAAAAACAAATCGGCGACTACCTCGCCGCCAACCAGACCGACCTCAAAACCGCCATGGCGGACGAAACCCGCAACGGCGAAGTCGCCGCCATCATCCATGCCGGCCTGCCCATGATGGTGCGCAAAATCTATTCTCTGGAAAAAATGAAAAACTTCTTCTGGACGAAAAAAGAACTGATGGTCGAATTCGTCGCCATGCGCCTTGCCGCCGCCGAAAAGAAAAACGCCAAGAAAAAACGTTAAGCCGTTGCGGCATATTGAGAAAAAAGATTGAAGGTCGTCTGAAAGTTTTCAGACGACCTTTTACAATACGGCATAGCCGGCCCGTTTACATCGATACCGCTTATTTGTCGGCGCGCCATTTCCGCCCCACCTGCGCGAGGACAGAGAATGTATCAAAAATAAACGAACCGGTCATAACGCCTTCCCGCAGCAACCAACCTGTTTGCCGTTTTACCGAAATGGCGGGCAACAAAAAACCCTCGGAAAACCGAGGGTTTTTAAAATTGGTTGCGGGAGCAGGATTCGAACCTACGACCTTCGGGTTATGAGCCCGACGAGCTACCATGCTGCTCCATCCCGCGTCAGAAGATAGAACTATACTTTCATTCCAGAAAGGTGTCAAGTATTTTCTTGATTAAATTGTTTGGAACAAAAACGATTCCTATGATTTCAAGTAATTACTTTTATTTAACACGCGAAACCTGCCTATGGGTACGGCACGGCTTTTGTCATTCGCGGTGGTAGGGATGGTTGTGGAGGATGGAGACGGCGCGGTAGAGCTGTTCGGTCAGCAGAACACGCACCATGCCGTGCGGGAGAGTGAGGCTGGAGAGGCGCATCATCATGCGGGCTTGTTGTTTGAGGCGGTCGGTCATGCCGTCGGCGCCGCCGATGACGAAGCAGACGTGTTCGCCGTTTTGCTGCCAGCTTTTGAGGTGTTCCGCCAGCTCGACGGAGGTCGGGGCTTTGCCGCGTTCGTCGAGGACGATGAGGAATGCGCCTTGGGGGATGGCTTCGAGGATGCGTTTTTCTTCCGCCGCCATGCCTTGTGCGGCATTGACGCCTGCGCCGCGTTTTTCGGGTTTGATTTCTTTGAGGGTGTAGGCGACGTCGCGTCCGAAGCGTTTGGCGTATTCGCCGACGGCTTCGTCCACCCAACGGGGCATTTTGGTGCCGACGGCGAGGACGGTGATGTTCATGGGTTTCCTTGGTCGGATGGGGTCGTCTGAAAACTTCGGTTTGGGCAAAAAGGGGTAGGGCGTGCGCAATAAAGCCGTCTGTATGCACAGACGGCTTGGGATGATGGCTTAGTCGGCGGCGTGCCAGGGTTTTTGCGCGCCGGCGTGGAAGCTGGGTTTTTCGCCGCCCCAGAGGGTGTCGATGTCGTAGAAGTCGCGGACGGCGGGCAGCATGACATGGACGACGAGGTCGCCTGCGTCAACGAGCGTCCATTCGCCGCTGTCGCCTTCGGTGCTGAGGATTTCGAAGCCGGCTTCTTTGAGGCTGACGGCGACGTTGTTGGCGAGGGCTTTGACTTGGCGGGTGCTGTCGCCGCTGGCGATGATCATGCGGGCGAACAGTGAGGTTTTTTCTTGGGTTTGGAGGACGGAGATGTCTTTGGCTTTGATGTCTTCGAGGGCTTCGACGGCGGTTTCGACCATTTTTTGCAGGTCTTGCAGTTCTTGTTCGTTCATTGTTTTCCTAATGGTGGGAATGAAATGGGGTTTGGACGGTATTATAACTTATCTGTATGAATTTACGCTATTTTCCGCTTTGGTACAGTTTGTGTTCGCGGATGTAGCGGGCGACTTGGGGCGGGAGGTCGTCTGAAAGTCTGCCGCTTTGGAGGGTTTGGCGGATTTGGGTGGAGGAGGTGTTGTGCAGGGGGGCGTTGAGGATGCGGACGCTGCCGTTTTGGAGGGCTTCGCCCAGCCAGGCGTGGAGTTCGCGCGGGGTTTGGTTGAGGTTGTCGCCTTGGCGCATGGCGACGGCGATGTGGGTTTGGCGCACGAGGGTCTGCCATTTTTTCCAAGTGTGCAGTTTCATGAGGCTGTCGCTGCCCATGAGCCACCAAAGTTGGGCGGCGGGGAATTGCTGGCGGAAGATTTGGACGGTGTCGAAGGTGTACGTTGCGCCGTCGCGGACGATGTCGCAGTCGCTGGCGGCGAAGCGGGGGTCGTCAGCGATGGCGAGTTCGGTCATGATGAGGCGGTCTTGGGCGGGGGCGCGGGACGGGTCTTTGTGGTAGGGGTCGCCTGCGGGCAGGAAGACGACGGTGTCGAGTCCGATTTCGTCGGCGAAGGCGCGGGCGATGTGGAGGTGGCCGTTGTGGATGGGGTCGAAGGTGCCGCCGAAAAGTCCGATGTTTTTCATGGGTGTCCTTGGGTGTGGGGTGTGCGCTCTGTTTGGGTTTCGGACGACCTGTCGGGTTTATGGGTTGTCGGGGTCGTCTGAAAGGCTTTTTGCTTCGGGGCTGCCGTCGACGATGAGGGTAAGCTTGCCGGTGGTCGGATGGATGACGAGTCCGTGGACGGCGATGTCGGCGGGCATAAGCGGGTGGTTGCGGATGACTTTGACGGTGTGGCGGACGCTGTCTTCTACATTGTCGAAACCGGTCAGCCAGTTGTCGAGGTTTATGCCCGCGTTGCGCAGGGTTTCGATGCGGTCGTCGGGGATGTTGTTCTCGCGTACTTTTTCGAGGAAATCGGCGGCGTTCAGCCCCTTCATACCGCAGTCGTAGTGGGCGATGACCATGATTTCTTTGACTTTGAGTTCGAACACGGCGACCAAAAGGCTGCGCATGACGGATCCCCAGGGATGGGTAACGACTGCGCCGGCGTTTTTGATGACTTTGGCGTCGCCGTTTTTCAGCCCGAGCGCGTTGGGCAGCAGCTCGATGATGCGCGCGTCCATGCAGGACAGGATGGCCAGTTCGCGGCCGGGATATTTGTCGGTTAAATATTTTTCGTATTCGCCCGATTCGACAAAATTTTGGTTATAGGCGAGAATTTCGCTCAATTCGCTCATGGTGTTGGATCTCCGAAAGAATGGGACGATTATAGTATAGCGGTTTTCGGGCGGTTTGGCTTTGCATCGTGTACCGTCCGGCTATGGATAGAGTTGATTGCAAATTGAAACAAAGCAGATACAATCCGCTTTATGTTTATGATTGGACTGAGGAACAGCCATGTCTTCGCACCCTTGTTTTTCCGAAACGATCGACCGCCGCACCCACGACGCGCTCTACGATTGGGCGCGGGCAAGTTACGGCGCGGCAGACGACTGGAACGCGCTCTATCTGAACGGGCTGGCTTTGGGTCGTCTGAATCCGTTTTGGCGCGAACGGATCAAACAAGACTGGCAGGAAGGGCTTTCTGAAATTTCAGACGACCTCTGCCTGCAAACGGACAACTGGCTGGCAATGGGCGACAGTTTGCAGCACTTGGCGCACGAATGGAAAAGCCTCGGACTGCTGCACGGCTGGCGCGACGAAAAATTTGACGTGTGCAACGACGCGGGCAAGGTTCTCTTTGCGTTGGAACGCGCCGCCTTCCGCCCGTTCGGACTCATGAGCCAAGCCGTCCACCTCAACGGACTGGTGCAAACCGACGGCGGCTGGTATTTTTGGATAGGCCGCCGCAGCCCGCACAAAGCCGTCGATCCCGACAAACTCGACAACCTCGTCGGCGGCGGCATTGCCAGCGGCGAAACCCCGTTTGCAGCCGTCTGCCGCGAAAGCGAAGAAGAAGCCGGACTGATGCCGCCCGCCCTCGGCAACCTCCGAGCCGCCGCCCGAATCCACAGCCTGCGCCCCGTATCGCGCGGCATCCACAACGAAATCCTGCACATCTTCGACATCGTCCTGCCCGAATCCGTCCGCCCCGAAAACCAAGACGGCGAAGTCGCAGGGTTTGAATTGATGAACGTTTCGCAACTCATCGAAACCATGTTGTCCCAAGCCATGATGCACGATGCCCAGCTCGTTACCCTCGAAGCCCTCAAACGCTACGGCGCGCTCGACAGGCAGCATCCGTTAAGCCTATGGCTGGACAGCCTTTGCCGCTGAACGAAACCAATAAACAAAACCCGCCGTTTCCCTTCCCCGATTCCCCAAAAGGTCGTCTGAAACCCATGCTCCGACTTACCGACATCTGCAAACGCTTCGACAGCAAAACCGTCGCCGACCGCATCAGCCTGACCGTGTCCGCAGGCGAAACCCTCGCCGTCCTCGGACGCTCCGGTTGCGGCAAATCCACCCTGCTCAAAATCATTGCCGGCATCGTCAAGCCCGACAGCGGCGAAGTCTGGCTGGACGGGCAGGACATCACCGCCGTCCCGCCCGAAAAACGCAACGTCTCGCTGATGTTTCAAGACTACGCCCTGTTCCCGCACCTGACCGCCCAAGAAAACGTCGGCTTCGGACTCAAAATGCGCCACCTGCCCAAAGCCGAAATCGAAGCACAAACCATGCAGGCGCTGCGCGACATCGGTTTGGAAAACGAAGCCCGCCGCAAACCCGGCAGCCTCTCCGGAGGCGAACAGCAACGCCTCGCCCTCGCCCGCGCCCTGATTATCAAACCGTCCCTGCTCCTCTTGGACGAAGCCTTCTCCAGCCTCGACACCCACCTGCGCCACACCCTCTACCGCCTGACCGACGAGAGCATCCGCCGTCAAAACATCCCCGCCGTCCTCGTAACCCATTCCCCCGAAGAAGCCGCCGCGCTGGCAGACCATATCGCCCTCATGCACGAAGGGCGCATCCTCCAATACGGCACGCCCGCCGAACTCTTCCGCCGCCCGGCCGACGCCCAAGCCGCCCGCCTGCTCGGGCTGCCCAACACCGACGATACGCGCCACATCCCTACGCACGCCATCCGCCCCGACCCGCAAAGCACACCCTGCCGCATCCTGTCCCTCACCCCCCTACCCGACAGCCTGCGCCTGACCTTCGCCCACCCCGAATACGGCGAACTGACCACCCTCCTACCCGCCGGACAGCTACCCGACGGCGATACCGTGCCGATACATATCGATAAAGAACAAATCGTCTGGTTTGAATCATCGCGCTGATGTTTTGTGTCCCGCCTGTCTGTTGACACATTGTGCAAATTAAAAAAGGTCGTCTGAAACTTTTCAGACGACCTTTGCTTTTACTTCCAAGAGCTTGGGGTTTTAAAACAGCCCGAACTTATTTTTTAATCGCGGTACGCATATTGTCGGCGATGTGGGTCGCGCCGACAGTCAGACCGGACATACCAATCAGCGATGCGGCGGCGAGTTTGATCAATTCTTTCATTTTGAGTCTCTTTCTTGTGTTTGTGTTGCGGATATTATAGTGGATTAACTTTAAACCAGTAC
>NZ_KV812126.1:122500-129163 GCF_001813335.1 Neisseria sp. HMSC055H02
CGTCGCCTTGTCCTGATTTTTGTTAATCCAATATATCGTCGGGTCGGCTGATTATTTGCCGGCTTCGGCGATGTTTTTGGCGGCGGTCATCGCGCTGGCGGTCAGACCGGACATGCCAATCAGGGAGGCGGCTGCCAATTTAATTAAGTTTTTCATGGTCATCTCTCTTTCTTTTGTTCCCGCCGCCGAACTGGGCGGTCTGCGGTTCGCGCTTGTGCCGGCATCTGATGCCGGAATCTGTTGAAAGCCGAAAGCCGCTCCGCCGCGGGCGAGAAGGTTGTTTGTGAGGGTTTGGGAAGCGTTTAAAATATTTCGTTTGTTTTCAAATTATTTTTTTGCAACGGTTTCGATATTGCGGGCAACCATAGAGGCTGAAGCGGTAACACCGGCCATACCGATTAAAGAGGCTGCGGCTAAGGTCAATAAATTTTTCATTTCGGATAATCCTTTCTCATACTTACCAAATGTTATTTAACAACATCTGCATTTGTCGGCAGCGTGTCTGCCGTATCGACAGGAGCCATGATACCGCCTTAATTGATAAATTATACAGTTTTTTTGTAAAGAAAATAGCGGTATTAATGCTTTAATGTAATTATTTTGATAAATTATTTTTATTTTTGAAAATGACACCGATGTCTTGAAGAATGACACCGATGTCTTAGTTACAAGCCGATTACAAATTATTTATTTTAGAATAGATACTCTCGGATTTTTTGTTGCCAAATTACATCATTTTAGAAAATTTTTAAATTTTCCTTTTATTTTTCAATCAGATAAAAAACAACACTTTTCCGCTTGGATTTTGGATTTTTAGTCTAAGACTATAATTGCCATTGCCATTTTTTAAATAACCCATCTATTTTTGGCAAAAACAGGTCGTCTGAAACCAAAATCCCTGCCCGACAAACCGGAATCCGCTGTTTTCTTCTGAAATTGCTCAGCAAATCTCTCATCCGGCGCTGCGGCTTATTTCGCTTTGCCCAAAGAGGGCGGTTTTCCAAGCTGTCGGCAGTCAAAGCCCTATTTGGGCGCAGCGAAGCGTGTAAAGCTTGTTTTTAGGTTTTCAGACGACCTACCTATCTTTATAGGTTGGCGGGGTCGTCTGAAAAAGCTTTCTGTTTCGTCGATGCCGTTTACGCCCCCATCAAATTGATTCGGTACGACTGCTTCGCCCTGCATTCTGAAATCCGCTGCCCGGCATCGGTTTATCAGCCATTCCGCCCTATCCTACTCAAGTGCACAGCGAGCTTGCCCTGCAAACATGCTATATTGCCGTTTTTGCTTTTTCCGTTTTCAGACGACCTATGAATGTCCCGCTCCTCCTAACCGCCGCGCTCGCCTTTTGTCCGGCGCGCTCATCACTTGGCTGCTCGCCCGCAACAAGGCGCAGACGCAGCAGTTTGCCCTGATGCAATCACTTGCCGAGTGCCGCCAGCATCTTGAGTTTGCCGAACAAAATCAGGCGCAAACCGCATCCGAGCTTGCCGACGCGCGCTATCATGTCCAAGATTTGCAGGGCGAGTTGCAGGAATTGGGCAACCGCTTCGCCGCCGCCGAACGCCAAATCGGTTATCTTCAAGAGCGCGAACAGGAAGCAGGTCGTCTGAAACAAGATTACGCCGAGCTTCAGGAAAACGCGCACAACCTGCACGTCCGCAACGAACGCCTCCACATCCAGCTCGAACAGGAACGCCTCGCCGCCGACGAAAAGCTCAAGCTCCTTGCCGAAGCCCGACAAAGCTTGGGCGACCAGTTCCAAAACCTCGCCAACACCATTTTGGAAGAGAAAAGCCGCCGCTTCACCGAGCAAAACCGCGACCACCTCAGCCAACTGCTGAACCCGCTCAACGAACGCATCCACGGCTTCAGCGAGCTGGTTCAGCAAACCTATGAAAAAGAAGCGCGCGAACGGCTGACCCTCGAAAACGAACTCAAACGCCTGCAAACCCTCAACACCCAACTGCACAGCGACGCCAAAGCCCTCACCGACGCGCTCACCGGCACGCAAAACAAAACCCAAGGCAACTGGGGCGAGATGATTTTGGAAAGCGTTTTGGAACATTCCGGCCTGCAAAAAGGACGCGAATACACCGTCCAAGCCACTGCCGTCCGCCAAGAAGAAGACGGCGCGCGCCGCCTCCAGCCCGACGTCCTCGTCAATCTGCCCGAAGGCAAACAAATCGTCATCGACTCCAAAGTCTCGCTGACCGCCTACGTCCGCTATACCCAAGCCGCCGACGCCGCAACCGCCGAGCGCGAACTTGCCGCCCACGTCGCCAGCATCCGCGCCCACATCCGCAGCCTGTCGCAAAAAGACTATACCGACCTCGAAGGCGTGCGCACGCTGGACTTCGTGTTTATGTTCATCCCCGTCGAACCCGCCTACCTGCTCGCCCTGCAACACGATGCCGCCCTGTTCCAAGAATGTTTCGACAAGCGCATCATGCCGGTCGGCCCGAGTACGCTGCTCGCCACCCTGCGCACCGTCGCCCACATCTGGCGCAACGAACAGCAAAACCAAAACGCCCTCGCCATCGCGGCTGAAGGCGGCAGGCTTTACGACAAATTCACCGGCTTCATCCAAACACTTGAGGCCGTCGGCAAAAACATCGACCAAGCGCAAAACCAGTTCCAACAAGCCTTCAAACAGCTCTCGCAAGGACGCGGCAACCTCGTCAGCCGCGCCGAAAAACTGCGCGCGCTGGGCGTGAAAACCACCAAACGCCTGCAACGCGATTTGGTGGAAACCGCCCAAGAGTCTGCTTTGCAGGATACTTTGCAGGATAAGGGTTTGCAGGAAGGCGAAGAAGATTGAAGGCTGAGTCGGATTTCAGACGACGTATCAAAGACAAAAAGGGCGCATGATGCGTCTTTTTTATTTTTAACTGATTCGCTTTGCTTTTGAACGACACCGGCCGTCAACCGCCTCCCGCCTACGCCTGTGCGGGGCAGGAATGAGAGCCGATAATTAAGTAATTAAGCAGTATCAATGCAAGCAGGTTGGCAGGACGGAGAAAACAACGCTGCGGCAAACAGGTCGTCTGAAAAAGGTTCGGACAAGCACCGCTTTATTTGTTTCAGCAAAACCGGCTTCTTTCAGTTTCAGACGACCTCAAAGGCGGCATACATCCGCCCGACTGCCACGAAGCCCGGACTGTGCGGTATAATCATGAACATTCTTATAGTGAAATCAATCAAAAACGGACACAAAGCAGTTTATCCCGCCCACTATCTGACCGTACATTCAAACAGGAATGACCCGCGCCGTCCTTCCCGCAAAAGGAACAGCGGCAATTTGAATATCCTCTTTTCATGTGTCCGCCCTAATTTCAAACTCTACACAGGAAACCGCCATGTTAGTCTGCAACCCCTACGAAGTCGTGATTTACGGCACAACCAACAAAGGCAAGATTTTCCGTCCCAGCGACTGGGCAGAACGCCTGTGCGGCATATTGTCCTCATTCACCAAAGACAACCGGCTGTCCTACTCCAACTGGGTGCGCCCCATTCTGGTGGACAACGTCCGCTGCGTCGCCATCGATAAGAAACTCGAAGAAGACAATCCGCAGATGTTCCGTTTCCTGATGGACTTTGCCGCCGACAACGACTTGCGCATCATCGACTGCAAAGAGCTTTTGAAAGAACAGGAAGCCAAAGCGCAAGGAGAACCTGCCGAACGCGTCCCGCTGGCGCAAGCCATCGAAGAAAAACACGCCGCCGAAAAAGCGCCGGTCCAAGCCGCCGCTGCCGACTACATTTTGCGCGAAATCCCGCCCGAAGACACATCCACCGCCTTCGCCGCCCTCAGCGTCCTGCGTTCTTCATTGACCGACATCAGCAAGTTCACCGAACAAATCAACACCGTCCAACGCCCCGCCGGCTATCGCCTCTTGGGTATTTTCGAAGAAGGCAAACACAACGCCGTCGCCGTCTGCGGCTTCCGCGAATCCTGCAACCTCGCCAGCGGCCGCCATATCCACATCGACGACATCGTTACCCTGCCGCAAAGCCGCCGCAAAGGCTACGCCTCCCGCCTTTTGGCTGAAGTCCGCAAAATTGGCGCGGAAACAGGCGTGACCAAAATCCACCTTAACGTCCACGTCAATCAAAACCGAGCCGATGCGCACCGCCTGTATTTCAAAAACGGTTTCGAAATCAGCGCATACCATTTCCGCTGCGATCCTAAATGACCCAAAAGGCCGTCTGAAGACCAAATACGGTTTCAGACGGCCTCTTTCACTCCTAAGAAAGGAACCCCATGAAAACCGTCCTCAGCCTCACCGCCCTCTTCTTCCTTGCCGCCTGTACTTCTGCAACGGGATCGGGCGGCAGCTCGCAAGTCTATGGCGAAATCAAAACCGGCATCGAAAGCAGCCGTACCCGATAAACTGTCATAATAGTGAACCCGCGATAACTCAAAGGTCGTCTGAAAACATCATTCGGATTTTCAGACGACCTTTGTTTCGGCAAAACCCAAATCAGATTGGCAAACACACTCTCGGCAAAACATCTGCCGAATTATCGTTCCCATTTCTCCTTCGCGGTGTCTTCCCGCCGGTTTTTCCCGTAAAATAATGTCTTTAACCCCCGATACTTGTTTTCTGGCAACCCGTCCCCACCGTAGAGGTCGTCTGAAATCCACTCTATCTCAATCAAAACAATACAATGATTCAAAAAATATTCTCATGGTTCGAATCCCGAATCGACCCCTATCCCGCAGCCGCCCCGAAAACGCCTGAAAAAGGGCTGTGGCGGTTTGTCTGGAGCAACATCGAAGGCGTGCGCAAATGGATTGCCGTCTTGGCGGTGTTTACCGCCGGTATCGGCATCATGGAAGCCCTGTTGTTTCAATTTATGGGCAAAGTCGTGGACTGGCTCGGCAAATACACGCCTGCCACCCTGTTTGCCGAAAAAGGCTGGGCGTTGACGGCGATGGCGGGAATGATGGTGTTTTTCGCCCTCTGGACCTTCCTCGCGTCCAACGTGCGCCTGCAAACCCTGCAAGGCGTTTTCCCCATGCGCCTGCGCTGGAATTTCCACCGCCTGATGCTGGGGCAGAGCCTCGGTTTTTATCAGGACGAATTTGCCGGCCGCGTGTCCGCCAAAGTCATGCAGACCGCGCTGGCGATGCGCGACGTGGTGATGACGGTTGCCGACATGGTTGTTTATGTGCTGGTGTATTTCATTACTTCCGGCGTGATTCTGATTTCGTTCGACGGCTGGCTGCTGCTGCCCTTTATCGGCTGGATTATCGGCTTCGCCTTGGTGATGCGCTTCCTGATTCCCAAGCTCGGCAAAACCGCCGCGCGTCAGGCGGATGCGCGTTCGCTGATGACCGGCCGCATTACCGATGCCTATTCCAATATCACCACCGTCAAACTCTTCTCCCACGGCGCGCGCGAAGCGGCCTACGCCAAGCAGTCGATGGAAGAATTTATGGTTACGGTACACGCCCAAATGCGTTTGGCGACGCTTCTGCACACATGCAGCTTCATCGTCAACAGCTCGCTGACCGCCGGCACGACCGCGCTGGGCATCTGGCTTTGGTATCACGGACAAATCGGCGTCGGCGCGGTTGCCACCGCCACCGCGATGGCGTTGCGCGTCAACGGCCTGTCGCAATACATCATGTGGGAATCCGCCCGATTGTTTGAAAACATCGGCACCGTCAACGACGGCATGGTAACCCTGTCCAAACCGCACACCATTCTCGACAAGCCGAACGCCCTGCCGCTGAAAGTGTCGCAAGGCGAAATCAAGTTTGAACACGTCGATTTCTCCTACGAAGCAGGCAAACCGCTGCTCAACGGCTTCAACCTCACCATCCGCCCGGGCGAAAAAGTCGGCTTGATCGGACGCAGCGGCGCGGGCAAATCCACCATCGTCAACCTGCTTTTGCGCTTCTACGAACCGCAAAGCGGCACGATTTCGATTGACGGGCAAAACGTCGACAGCGTGACCCAAGAAAGCCTGCGCGCCCAAATCGGTTTGGTCACGCAAGACACCTCGCTGCTGCACCGTTCCGTGCGCGACAACATCGTTTACGGCCGCCCCGACGCGACCGACGCCGAAATGATTTCCGCCGCCGAACGCGCCGAAGCCGCCGACTTCATCCCCAACCTTTCCGACGCCAAAGGGCGGCGCGGCTATGACGCGCACGTCGGCGAACGCGGCGTGAAACTCTCCGGCGGACAACGCCAACGCATCGCCATCGCCCGCGTCATGCTCAAAGACGCGCCGATTCTGCTGCTCGACGAAGCCACCAGCGCGCTCGACTCCGAAGTCGAAGCCGCCATCCAAGAAAGCCTCGACAAAATGATGGACGGCAAAACCGTCATCGCCATCGCCCACCGCCTCTCCACCATTGCCGCGATGGACAGGCTCATCGTCTTGGACAAAGGCCGCATCATAGAAGAAGGCAGCCACACCGAGTTGCTCGAGAAACAAGGCCTCTACGCCAAACTCTGGGCGCACCAAAGCGGCGGTTTCTTGAGCGAACACGTCGATTGGGAACATAATTGAGTGTCTTGCAGTAAGCAAAAGGTCGTCTGAAAATCCGGTTTTGAATTTCAGACGACCCCAGTTCAAAATCATCTCGACAGGGCGCAAGATTGCGCCCTTCTTTTTTGGGTATATAGTGGATTAACTTTAAATCAGGAC
>NZ_KV812126.1:129263-132467 GCF_001813335.1 Neisseria sp. HMSC055H02
CCGTACTGGTTGAAAGTTAATCCACTATAAATTGCAAATCTGACCGAAGGATGAAAGGGTCGTCTGAAACCGAAAATCAGGTTTCAGACGACCCTTAATTTTCGGCGGCCAGACAATCAAACCGCCGCAACCTTCCCGTCAAAGGGTGTTTCATTCCGCGTACTTGCACTATACTGCCCCTGAAGAATACCGTCCGAAAGGAAAAACAATGAAATACGCTCCTGCCTTCCTCTCCCTTATCCTGCCCCTGTCCGTACAGGCAGCGGTCAACATCCAACGCTGGACCACCCCGCAAGGCGTGCAGGTCCTCTTGGCCGAGCGGCATGAAAATCCGATTATCGACATGGCAGTCAGCTTCCGAGGCGCAGGCAACGCGTCCGATCCCGACGGCAAAAGCGAAACCGCCGCCTTCACCGCCGCCCTGTTGACCAGCGGCACAAAAGAAATGGACGAAGAAACCTTCAACGCCCAAACCAACGGATTGGCAGTTGAAATCGGCAGCGGTACGGACAACGAAACCGCCACCGCCACCCTGCGCAGCCTGAGCCGTCCGGATACACTCAAAAAAGCCGTTTCCCTGTTCAACGGCGCACTGGCTCGCCCGCGTTTCGACGAAGCTGTGTTCCGCCGCAACCAAACGCAAGCCGCCACCTTCCTGCAACAACAGGAAACCAAACCCGACTTCACCGCCGCCCGAACATTGGCGCGCCTCTCCTATCCCGACCACCCTTACGGCAAAGACGCATACACCACCGTACAAAGCATAAACGGCATCACGCTTAACGACATCCGCGCGTTTTACCGCACCCGCTACGGCAAAAACAATGCCGTCGTCGCCATCGTCGGCGATATAGACCGCAAAGGCGCCGACCGCCTCGTGCAAGACGCATTGTCCGGACTGCCTGACCGTGCTGCCGCATCGGCCGACGTTCCACCCGTCAAAAAACATCCTGCACAACGCCGCGACATCCCCTTCGCCGGCGAACAGGCACAAATCATGCTTGGAATGCCGCTGATTACCCGCAACGACCCCGATTACTACGCGCTTGTTGCCGGCAACTACGTCCTCGGCGGCGGCGGATTCGACAGCCGCCTGATGGAAGTCCTGCGCAATCAGAGGGGCGACACTTACGGCGTGTACAGCAACCTTACTCCGGAACGTCAGGCAGGCATGTTCACCATCGCTTATTCTTCGCGCAAACCCGCCGCCCGCGCCTCGCTTGCCGCCGCACAGGAAGTCATCAGGCAGTTCATCGCCGAAGGTCCGACCGAAGAAGAAATGGCTCAGGCAAAAGCCAACATCACGGGCAGCTTCCCCCTGCGTTTCGATTCCAACGCCAAACTGCTCGGTTACCTGAACCTCATCGGCGTCTATAACCTGCCCGACGACTACCTTGAAGCCTACCCCAAAGCCGTCGCCAAACTGACCGCCGCCGACGTCAAAGCCGCCTGGCAAAAACGCGTCCGCCCCGAAGACCTGAATATCGTCGTGGTCGGTGCGCAGTAAAGTTCAGGCTGAATAAACGCAAACGTCGTCTGAAAACCGGTTTTAGGTTTCAGACGACGTTTTTTATGCTCGAAACGGCTTTCTTCTTCCAAACGCTTGTTATAGGGGTTTCAAACAACAAGTCCCTATTCTGGGATTTACCCGCGCAGTCGGGAGTCCGGAAGGTTGAAATAATGGTATAGTGGATTAATTTTAAATCAGGACAAGGCGACGAAGCCGCAGACAGTACAGATAGTACGGTACCGATTCACTTGGTGCTTCAGCACCTTAGAGAATCGTTCTCTTTGAGCTAAGGCGAGGCAACGCCGTACCGGTTTAAAGTTAAGCCACTATAATTTCTAAATATTCCCTCAAACGAAGGAGCCGGATTCCCGCCTGCGCGGAAATGACGGAGCAGGTGTTTTCTGTTCCGGCTTGCCGTCCATTTCACAAGAAATCAATGGGTATCGGAAAAATCAAAAAGGTCGTCTGAACATTTTCAGACGACCTTTTCAACGCTTTAAGAACGTATCCGTTTCAACACTTCTTCTTTGCCGATTAGTGCCAACACGGCATCGACGCTGGGCGTTTTCGCCGTGCCGCAGACGGCGAGGCGCAGGGGCATGCCGAGTTTGCCCATTTTGATGCCTTCTTCGTCACAGAAGGGTTTGAACAGGTCGTGGATGGCTTCGGCGTTCCAGTCTTCCAGCCCTTCGAGGCGTTCGGCGAAGCGCAGCATACGGGCGGCGGCTTCGTCGTCCCAATGTTTCTGCACGTCCGCTTCGGCAGGCGTTTGTTTGACGTAGAAGTAGAGGCACTCGTCGGCGAGCGTGTTCAGGTCTTGTGCGCGGTCTTTGACCAATGCCAACACGTCTTCCAACGCGGGTTTTGCCGTGTCGTAAATGTCGCGCAGGGCGAGGCGGGGTTTGACGAGTTCGGCAAGTTTTTCGTTGGGCGTTATTTTGATGTGTTCGCCGTTGATCCAGTAAAGTTTCTTCAAGTCCATCCGGCTTGGAGACGGGGAAACGTCTTTCAAATCAAACCATTCGATGAATTGTTCCATCGTGAAGAACTCGTCGTCGCCGTGCGCCCAGCCCAAACGCGCCAGATAGTTGAGCATGGCTTCGGGCAGGATGCCCATCGCGCCGAAATCGGTAATGGCGACGGTATCGCCGCTGCGTTTGGAGATTTTTTTGCCTTGTTCGTTGAGAATCATGGGCAGGTGGCCGTATTCGGGCAGGTTCGCGCCGATGGCTTTTAAGATGTTGATTTGTTTCGGGGTGTTGTTCACATGGTCGTCGCCGCGGATAACGTGGGTAACGCCCATATCGTAGTCATCCACCACGACGCAGAAGTTGTAGGTCGGCGTACCGTCGGCGCGGGCGATAATCAGGTCGTCGAGTGCTTCGTTGGGAATGGAGATTTCGCCTTTGACCAAATCCGTCCACTTGGTAACGCCGTCTAAAGGCGTTTTGAAGCGGACGACGGGTTGCACGTCGGCAGGGATTTCGGGCAGGGTTTTGCCTGCTTCGGGACGCCAGCGGCGGTCGTAAGTCGCCGTGCCTTCTTTTTCGGCTTTCTCGCGCATGGCTTCCAGCTCTTCTTTGCTGCAATAGCAGTAGTAGGCAGCGCCTTTTTCCAAGAGTTCGGCGATGACTTCTTTATAGCGGTCGAAACGGCGGGTTTGGTACACGACGTTGTCGGCGTTGTCGTAATCG
>NZ_KV812127.1:0-555 GCF_001813335.1 Neisseria sp. HMSC055H02
CTTTAATACCCTAATGGCCGCCCGGGCAGTGTCTTCGGCTTTTAAGTTCTTTAATTTGCAGATGATGGTGTAGCGGGTAACGCGTTCGACCAAGGTCAATAACGCGCTTTTCTGATTTTTGCCGACGACGGTGTCAGCCTCCCAATCGCCGATGCGGGTTTTCCGGTCGACGATGGCGGGTCGGTTTTCTATGCCGACGCGGTCGGGCACTTTGCCTCCGGTCCATGTGCTGCCGTAGCGTTTGCGGTAGGGTTTGCTGCATATTCTGTGGTGTTGCCACAACGTGCCGCCGTTGCTTTTGTCTTGGCGGAGGTAGCGGTAAACGGTGCTGTGATGGAGTGTGATCCCGTGGTGTTTATGCAGGTAGGCGCATACCTGTTCGGGACTGAGTTTGCGGCGGATAAGGGTGTCGATGTGTTGAACCAGCTGCGAATCGGGCTTATAGGGTTTTCGCCGGTACTGTTTGGTCAGCCGGCTTTGCCGTTGGGCTTTATCGGCGCTGTATTGCTGCCCTTGGATGCAGTACCGCTTGATTTCGCGGCTGATGGTGCTTTT
>NZ_KV812127.1:655-7552 GCF_001813335.1 Neisseria sp. HMSC055H02
CGCGGCTGATGGTGCTTTTGTGGCGGTTGAGCTGTTTGGCGATTTCGGCGACGGTGCAGTGGCGGGACAGGTATTGGATATGGTATCGTTCGTCTTGGGTCAGTTGTGTGTAGCCCATGGCAATCTTTCTTGCAGGAAAGGCCGTATGCTACCGCATACTGGCCTTTTTCTGTTGTGGAAAGTTGCACTTCGAATGCGAATCCGCCCACCTTTTCGTTCATATCGATTCAAGCATCTTCTTTAATCAGTGATTTGGACAATTCCTCCAACGGCACGCCTTTGGTTTCGGGCATCATCGTCATCACGAAGAAAAGTTGCAACACCATCATCGCCGTGAAGCAGACGAACACCCAGCCCGCCCCGATGCTGCCGAACAGGAACGGAATGGCGGCGGGAATGGCGGCGGCAAGCACCCAGTGGGTCGAGCTGCCCAACGCCTGACCTTGTGCACGCAGGTGGCTGGGGAAAATTTCGGAGATAAACACCCAAATCACCGTACCCTGACCGATGGCGTGTGCGGCGATAAAGAGGAAGAAAAAGAGCGGAACCGCCATGCCCTTCCAGCCGAGGAAGAAGGCAAGCGACACCAAACCGAGCGAAATGATGTAGCCGAACGAGCCGATATACATCAGTTGGCGGCGGCCGAATTTGGCGAAGGAATAAGGGTCGTTGACCAAGGCAGAACCGAGCGCACCGACCACATACAACGCGCCGATGACAACCAGCGTTTTTTTACGCCCGAATTTATCGGTCGGTATGCTGCCAAAGAGCGCACCGATAACCGTACCCCAAAGCGCGGATGACATAACGACCAAGCCGTGAAACCAATCCGGGCTTTTCCACAATTCCTGCAATGCCTGATCGGCACCCGAAATCACGACGGTATCGAAGCCGAACAGGAAACCCGCCAGCGCGACCGTAATGGACCATCTGAGAAGTTTTGACTGATTCATGAAGCGTCCTCACTTGATTGACAGTTAAGAAAACCCTCCCCGCCGCGCTCCGTACAAACGGAAAGCGGAGCGGCAAAACTTCTGTTTTCAGCCGGTTTGAGTAACGTGCCATCAGGCAAGACGCGCGGGAGATTTTAGTTGGAAGAATAGAAAGGCGCGGCTTTCTGAAGAATGGTGTTATTGTTGAGAAGCATTTTTTATTGATAAAAGGCCGGGTCATTATGTTTTAAAACTCATAGGCTGGCAAGACGCTATCAGTGTCAAAATTGATTATTCACAAAGTTTGCACCGGAAAGGGATAGGATCGTCTGAAAGCCAAAGCTTGGATTGAATAAGGTTTTTTGTTGAGGGGTGTTTCAGATGATGGTACGGCATTCGGTCAAAATATCGGGGCGATTCGAAAAATTTGCCTTCAGACGACCTTTACTTTACTTTGTTGCGTTACTACAATATTTTCATTTCGATATATCGGGTCGATTGCCTGCGTTTCCCGCAGATATATATCTCCCCGGGAGAACCATAAACAAACCCATCAGGAGCGCATCATGAACGCCTCGCAATTAATCAGCAGCCTGACTCAAACCGTCGGCGAAAAATACATCATCACCGACCCCGCGAAAACCGAACAATACCGCCAAGGCTACCGTTTCGGCGAGGGTAGGGCGTTGGCGGTGGTGCGCCCCGGAACCATTCTGGAAATGTGGAAAATTTTGCAGGCCTGCGTCGAAGCAGACGTGATTGTGATTACGCAGGCGGCGAATACCGGTTTGACAGGCGGCTCGACGCCCGACGGCAACGATTATGACCGCGACATCGTGATCGTGAACACCATGCGGATGAACATCATCCAAACCATCAACAACAACGAACAAGTCGTCTGCCTGCCCGGTTCAACCCTGAACCAGCTCGAATTGCTGCTGAAACCTTTGGGGCGCGAACCGCATTCGGTCATCGGTTCATCCTGCATCGGCGCGTCCGTCTTGGGCGGCGTGTGCAACAACTCCGGCGGCGCATTGGTGCAGCGCGGCCCGGCCTACACGGAAATGGCGCTGTTCGCCCAAATCAACGAAGAGGGTAAATTGGAGCTGGTCAACCATTTGGGCATAGATTTGGGCGACACGCCCGAAGAAATCCTGACCAACCTGCAAGGCCATCATTATCAGAGAAAAGACATCACGCAAGACGCGGGCAAAGGACATGACCACGCCTATTGCGACCATGTCCGCCAAGTGGACGAGCCGACCGCCGCGCGTTTCAATGCCGACCCGGCGCGCCATTACGAAGCGTCCGGCTGCGCGGGCAAACTGATGGTTTTCGCCGTCCGCTTGGACACTTTCCCGCAAGAGAAGCAAACCGCCGTGTTCTACATCGGTACCAACGACATCAACGAATTGACCGACATCCGCCGCGCCGCCTTGGGCGAATTTGAAAGCCTGCCCGTTTCCGGTGAGTATATCCATCGCGATGCTTTCGATATTGCCGACGTGTACGGCAAAGACACGTTCTACGTCATCAAAAAATTCGGTACACACCAACTGCCGAAATTATTTGATTTCAAAGCCAAAGTTGACCGCTTCAGCAAAAAAATCAGCTTCCTGCCCAAACATTTTTCCGACAAGGTCATGCAGTTTGTCAGCAAATACCTGCCCGACCACCTGCCCAAATCCATGCGCGATTACCGCGACAAATACGAACACCATCTGATTCTGAAAATGGGCGGAAAAGGCGTCGATGAAGCGCGCGCGTTCCTGAAAGAGTATTTTGCGCACCACGGCGGCGCGTTTTTCGAATGCAACGCCGAAGAAACCCAAGCCGCCATGCTGCACCGTTTTGCCGTCGCTTCCGCCGCCATCCGCTATCGCGCCGTGCATGATGACGAAGTGGAAGACTTGGTTGCGCTGGACATCGCCCTGCGCCGCGACGACCGCGACTGGTTTGAAAAACTGCCGTCGGAAATCGACAATAAAATCATCCACAAGCTCTACTACGGACATTTTATGTGCCACGTTTTCCATCAGGATTACATTATCAAAAAAGGCAACGACTGCATGGCATTGGAACACGAAATGCTTCATCTCTTAGACCAACGCGGCGCACAATATCCCGCCGAACACAACGTCGGTCATTTATACGAAGCGAAACCCGCGCTCAAACAGTTCTACCGCAAACTCGATCCGACCAACAGCTTCAATCCGGGCATAGGTAAGACCAGTAAGAAGAAAAACTGGGCTGAGTGATGGATAAGTGAATGAGAGGGGTCGTCTGAAAACTGTATTCGGTTTTCAGACGACCTTTTCTTGCTTATAACTTTTGGTTTGCAGCACATAACCAATCAGTCTTTCCCGACAAACGCCAATCGGAGTAATATGCCATATTCCGTTCAATACACTGAAAACAAAGGTATAAATATGGCACGCTTAACCGTACACACCGTCGAAACCGCTCCCGAAGCAGCAAAACCCCGCGTCGAAGCCGCGCTGAAAAACAACGGCTTCATCCCCAACCTCATCGGCGTATTGGCAAACGCGCCCGAAGCGTTGGCGTTTTATCAAGAAGTCGGCAAACTGAACGCCGCCAACAGTCTGACTCCCGGTGAAGTCGAAGTCATCCAAATCATCGCCGCCCGCACCAACGAATGCGGTTTCTGCGTGGCAGGCCACACCAAACTGGCAACCCTGAAAAAACTCTTGTCCGAGCAATCCATCAAAGCCGCGCGTGCGTTGGCGGCGGGCGAATTTGACGATGCCAAACTGGGCGCGCTCGCTGCGTTCACTCAAGCTGTGATGGCAAAAAAAGGCGCGGTATCCGATGCCGAACTCAAAGCCTTCTTCGACGCCGGCTACAACCAGCAGCAGGCTGTCGAAGTCGTGATGGGCGTTGCCCTGGCGACTTTGTGCAACTACGTCAACAACGTCGCGCAAACAGAAATCAACCCTGAATTGCAGGCGTTCGCCTGATTCTGATCCAAGGTCGTCTGAAAAGCGGCGGCAAAACCATTTGCCCGTTTTCAGACGACCTTTTTCAAAAATGCTATCCCTGTAACGGACTGCTTCCCCTTTCCAACGGAACGCTCCCGCGCCGTCCGCACACATTTTCAAGGATAAGACCATGAACCGTGAAACCTTATTGTCTCAAGTTGCCGAACTCGTCAAAACCAAACTCAAACCCTTAGTGGACGAAATCGACCGCAATGGCTTGTATCCCGAAGATTTTATGCGCGAACTCGGCGCCATCGGCGGATTCGGCGCAGTCGGTACGGAAGTGGAAGGCGGCAACGGCTTGGGTTTGGCGACGCAAATCGCCGTCTTGCGCGAAGTCGGCAAAGAATGCGGCGCGACCTCGTTCAGCGCATGGTGTCAGGCGGCTTGCGCGTGGTATCTGCACCAGACGCCCAACCAAGCCGTCAAAGACAAATACCTCGCCGACATCCTGCAAGGCAAAGTCTTGGCGGGTACGGGCATGTCCAATACCGTCAAACACCTCGCCGGCATTGAAAAACACAACCTTCAAGCCGAGCGCGTGGACGGCGGCTACAAAGTCAACGGCGCGCTGCCGTGGGTATCCAACATCGGCGAAGACCACATCTGGGCGAATACCGCCCAAATCGGCGACGGCTACGTCATGTTCATCACCGGCGGACAATGGGAAGGCGTAACCCTGCAAGCCTGCCCCGAATTTTGCGCCCTCGAAGGCACGCGCACGTTCAGCCTGAACTTCAAAGACGTATTCATCCCTGACGAAGACGTGATCGCCGCGCCCGAACAGTTCTCCGACTACATCGCCTCCATCAAGTCCGGCTTTATCTTGCTGCAAATCGGCATCGGCGCAGGCGTGATCGACGGCAGCCTCGGCATCATCCGCATCGCCAACGTCGTCAACGCCGATGTCAACAGCTATCTCGACGACAGCTACGACAGCCTCAAAGCCGCCTTGGACGAGGCATGGCAAACCACCGAACGGCTGGCAGACTTGGCTTGGAAAAACACGCCCGAAAACCTCGCCACGCTGAAACTGCGCGCCGCCGCCGCCGAGCTGACGCTTGCCGCCGCCCAATCCGCCGCCTTACACGCCGGCGCCAAAGGCTACCTCATGCGCAGCCCCGCCCAACGCCGCGTCCGCGAAGCCATGTTCGTCGCCATCGTTACCCCCGCGTTGAAACACTTGCGCAAAGAAATCGCGGCGCTGGAAGCGGCATAAGGGCTGAAACAGACCAACAAGGGGTCGTCTGAAAACCTTTTGCCGACCGTTTTCAGACGACCTCAACCATTAGAAGGAACACACCATGGCACAATACATGTGCGGCCCCTGCGGCTGGATTTACGACGAAGACCTCGGCGACCCCGAACACGGCATCGCCCCCGGCACCAAATTCGATGACATCCCCGACGATTGGAAATGCCCCGAATGCGGCGTGGGCAAAGAAGACTTTTATCTGCTGGACTTCGTGATATAGCTTTGGACAAACTGAAAAGGTCGTCTGAAAACGTTGGGTCAAACGGTTTCAGACGACCTTTTTCAATGAAGCTTTTTCATTTTTCGGATGGATAAACAGAAGTAAACGATAAGGCTTGGCTACTTCTTGTTTGAGTTTGTTTTAACAATCCGAGGAGGGGTTTTATTGAGGGAGACTTCAGGAGAAAAACAAAAAGCCGCTGTTTTTGCAGCGGCTTCTTGTCCGGTTTGGCGGAAACGGTGGGATTCGAACCCACGGAGGATTTGCACCCTCAGCGGATTTCGAGTCCGCTGCATTCAGCCTCTCTGCCACGTTTCCGTAGAATAAAGTAAAACCAAATAAAAATGCTGTTGGCTGGGCTTCACTTCATTTTTATTTGGTTTTTCTATTTTCAAGAAATGGCGGAAGCGGTGAGATTCGAACTCACGGAGGGCTATCAACCCTCGACGGTTTTCAAGACCGTTGCATTAAACCGCTCTGCCACGCTTCCGTCTCTTGAAGCGGGAATAATAATGAAATTTGTCGGGTTTGCCAAGCGAAATTTTAAGGTGAATATTTAGTTTTTTGTTTTTACTTGGTTTGTTCTTTGCGCATGAACACCCATTCGGACTCGTTAGACGCGGCTGCGTTAAATGAGTAGCCTTCGTAATCAAAGTTTTTCAGCATTTCCGGGTCGGTAATATTATGTTCCGCCGCGTAGCGTACCATCAGTCCGCGCGCGCGTTTGGCGTAGAAGCTGATGATTTTGTATTTGCCGTTTTTTTCATCCTTGAAAACGGGGGTAATCAGGCGGGCTTTGAGTTTTTTAGTGTTGACGGATTTGAAATATTCTTGCGAAGCGAGGTTGATTAATATGTCGCTGCCTGCTTGGGCAAGGGTGTCGTTCAGCAGGTCAGTGATGATGTCGCCCCAAAATTCATACAGGTTCTTACCGCGTGTGTTGGCAAACGCCGTTCCCATTTCCAAGCGGTAGGGCTGCATCAAATCCAGCGGACGCAGGACGCCGTAGAGGCCGGAAAGCAGGCGGACGTGTTGTTGCAGATATTGGATTTGTTCGGGTTTGAGGGTGTCTGCGGCGATGCCTTCGTAAACGTCGCCGTTGAACATAAAGACTGCCTGTTTTGCGTTGTCGGGGGTAAACGGTGTATGCCATTCGGCGTTGCGCTCAGCGTTTAAGAGGGCGATTTTGTCGGAAACATGCATCAGCTCGGCGATTTGCTGCGGGGCAAGTTCACGCAGTTGGCGCATCAGGATTTCGGCTTCCGCCAAGAGGTCGGGTTGGGTGAATTCTTTGACGGGCGCAGGGGCTTTTTCATTGAGGTTTTTAGCGGGGGAAAGGACGAAAAACATGACGGGCTCGGAGATGTGATAAACAGCGGCATTGTAGGTTTAAAATGTTTTGTGGGCAAGTTTGATAAGTGAAGTAAATACCGTTATAGCAAAGGCGGTTTATATGGATATAAAAAGGTCGTCTGAAACTTTTCAGACGAC
>NZ_KV812127.1:7652-14790 GCF_001813335.1 Neisseria sp. HMSC055H02
GGTCGTCTGAAACTTTTCAGACGACCTTTGGCTATAAACGGATTTATTGGGTGCTGATAATCCGGTTGATCTGCCATTCAAGAAACGGCGTATATGCCGAGGCGCGGCGGATAATGGCTTGGTCTTCGTTATCCGGCGTGCTTGGGCGGCTTTCAGCGGTTTGGATGTTTTTGTTGTCCCATTTGTGGAATGCTTTGCTGTGTTGATGATAGAAACCGCGTTCGGTGATGATGACTTCGGGGTTGTAGCCGTAGCCGCACCATGCGGAATCGGGTTGCGGGGCGGTGAGGTTGCAGCCGGTTTGGTAGTAGCGCGATTTGGACAGGCTTAAGTTGTAGAGGGTCGGCAGGATGTCTTTGTGCGAACCTGCACGTTCGGGATGGTATTCGGCGCTGCCGCGGTAGGTTTGCGGAACGTAAAGGTAGAAGGGGACGCTGTGGCCGAGTGCGGCATCGGCGGATTCGGGATAGCCGATGGCGCGCATATTGTGGTCGCCGGTGGCGGCGATAATGGTGTCGGGCGCGATGGTTTTCACTTTGCCGATAAAGCGGCCGAGTTGGTCGTTGCTGTATCGGAAGGTGTTGAAAATTTCATTCAGCTCTTTGCCTGAGGCGAGGTTGGCAAGGCGTTTCTGCTCTTGTTCGTCCAAGCGGAAGTTTTTCGCCTGATGCGGCGCGGGCAGGCGGTAGGGAGGATGGTTGGTCACGGACATCATCATGATGAATACGGGCGTGCCGCTTTTTTCGGCGCGCGCGAGTTCTTCTTCCGCATAACGGAACATAAATTCGTCGGGTACGCCCCATGTGTCGGATTTTGCTTCGGGATAGTGGGTTTTGAGGGTGTTTTCATCGATGATTTCGTTGACGCCCAAGTGCCGCAGGAAGGTGTCGAAATCGCGCCAGCCGCCGTTGCCCGCCGTAATATAGACGACGCGGTAGCCGGCATCGAGATAGGGTTTGAACATGTTGCCTGGGAAGGTTTTGTTTTTAGCAAGGGATTGGCTGAGGTTGAGGCGCGGGCTGCGGACGAAGAAGCGGTGCAGGGTGTCGCTGGTGCCGTCTCCCTCGGAAACGAATTTGCGGTACACCCAGTCTTGCTGCCAGTGTTTGCCCAGTTCGCCCAAGAGGTCCCGTTCAGGGTTGTCCATGTTCAAGAGATGCGCACTCATGCTTTCCATGACGGTGAGAACGACGTTGGGACGGTGTTTTTCGACGGCGGCGTTTGCGGCGGTTTGGGCAAAGAGCTGCGTCAAGTCGGCGTCGGTTTTTTTATCGAGCAGGGTACTGATGAGCCGGCTGCCGTCTTCGTCGGAGACGGGATGGAAGTCGTTGCTGTTGCGGTATTCGTTGACTGCCCAGCTTAGGGAGGTCAGGGCGTTGGGGACGAGTTTGTTGATTTGCGGTGCGGCAGAAATCTGCATGGCGGTCTGACGCAGGGGGAATTTGCCGAACGAGCCGCGTATGCCTGCGGCAAGCGCGAGGATAGGTAAGAGGACGGCGGCAATCCAAGCGGTTTTCCCCCATGAGGTCGTCTGAAAGCGGGTGCGGCGGTGGATGAGGCTGAAGATTTTGCCGAAAACGAAAGCTGCGGCAATCAAGGCGGCAAGACAGGGAATGACGGGATAGTCCGACCAGACGGTTTTCAGGACAGCGCGGGTATCTTCGTCCGCCAGCCCGAAGACGAAGACGTCAAATTGACGGTCGTAAACGCTGTAATAGAACCAGTTGCCCAGCGCGGCGGCAAAGACGGTCAGGAAAAGGACGGTTGCGACGGTAGGTAGGAGACGTAGGGTAAAGGCGGCGGTTTTCTGCGTAGCCAGTCCGAACAGCCCGATCAGGAAGGGGAAGGCGGCAGCAACGGAGGCGATTTTGATGTCGAACAACAGCCCTTTGGCAAACAAAGCCGCCAAATCGCCCGCATAACGGCTGCGGATGTCGTCTGAAACGAAATGGTGCAGCATGAAGAAACGTTCGGCGGAGAAAACGGCGACGATGGATGCCCATAAAATCAGGCAGATGAGGAGGGTTTTCCGATAGGCGGTAAGGCGGGTCATCATAATTGGCGGGTAAGATAGGTTGGATGTAAATTTATATCAAATTTAGTAAGGTGTAATTTTACGGTTTAACGGTGCGGCTTTCAAGATATGGCAAAAGATTATCGGGAATAGGAGGGGTTCAGACGACGCTTTATCCGGCGTTTCTATGCAACTTCGTTGGCGTAGGAAGGGTTGCGCCGCTGTATGGGTATTTGGATTTTTGTTAAACCGGTTTGGGCAGTTTTATAGTGGATTAAATTTAAATCAGGACAAGGCGACGAAGCCGCAGACAGTACGGATAGTACGGCAAGGCGAGGTAACGCCGTCCTAGTTTAAAGTTAATCCACTATAAAGGAAAAAGGTCGTCTGAAAACCTTCATCTTCCGTTTTCAGACGACCTTTGATGCGATGGCTGCCGTTCACAACACTGATTTCACAGTATCCACCACATTGTCCACGGTAAAGCCGAATTCTTTGAACAGTAGTTCGGCAGGGGCGGATTCGCCGAAGCGGTTGATGCCGACGACTGCGCCGTTCAGTCCGACATATTTGTACCAGCCGTCGGCGTGTCCGGCTTCTACGGCGATGCGCGGCAGGCCTTCGGGCAGGACGGCGGCTTGATAGGCGGCGTCTTGGCGGTCGAAGACGTTGGTGGACGGCATAGACACGACGCGTACGGCGATGTTTTGCGCGGCGAGGGCTTTTTGCGCTTCCAGAGCCAGCTCGACTTCGGAACCGGTGGCAATGATGACGGCTTGGGCGTTGTCTTGGGATTCGCTGATGACGTAGCCGCCGCGTTTGATGTCGTTCAGTTGTTGCTCGTTGCGCGCTTGGAATTTCAGGTTTTGACGGCTGAAAATCAGGCAGGACGGATGGTCTTTGGCTTTTACCGCTTCCGCCCATGCCACCAGCGATTCGGCGGTGTCGCACGGACGCCATACGTCCATATTCGGAATCAGGCGCAGGGTGGCGGTTTGCTCGACGGGTTGGTGGGTCGGGCCGTCTTCGCCGAGGCCGATGGAATCGTGGGTGAAGACGAAGACGGGGTTGATTTTCATCAGCGCCGCCATACGCAGGGCGTTGCGTTCGTATTCGCTGAACATCAGGAAAGTCGCGCCGAAGGGTTTCACGCCGCCATGCAGGGCAAGGCCGTTCATGATGGCACCCATGCCGAACTCGCGCACGCCGTAGTGGATGTAGTTGCCGCCTTTGTCGCGGGTAACGGAGACGCTGCCTGACCAGTCGGTCAGGTTGGACGGGGTCAGGTCGGCAGAACCGCCCACCAGTTCGGGCAGCTCTTTAGCCAAAATTTCGATGCTGTTTTGGCTGGCTTTGCGGGTGGCGATGGTTTCGGCTTTGGCGCACACTTCTTTCAATGCGGTTTGAACGTAGGCATCGAAATTGTCCGGCAGTTTTTTATCCATGCGGCGCACGAATTCTGCGGCTTCGGCAGGATATTTGGCTTGGTATTGCGCGAACAGCTCGTTCCATTCGGCTTCCAGTTTCGCGCCTTGTTCTTTCGCGCTCCATGCGTCGTAAATTTCTTGCGGGATTTCAAAGGCGGGGTAAGTCCAGCCCAAATGTTTGCGTGTGGCTTCGATTTCGTCCGCGCCCAAAGGTGCGCCGTGGGTTTTGTGGCTACCTTCTTTGTTGGCGCTGCCTTTGCCGATTAAGGTTTTGCAGCAGATAATAGACGGTTTGCCGGTTTCGGCACGGGCGGCTTCGATGGCGGCTTGAATGGCGGCGGTGTCGTGGCCGTTTACGTTGGGAACGACGTGCCAGCCGTAGCTTTCAAAGCGTTGCGGGATGTTTTCGGTAAACCAGCCGTCCACTTTGCCGTCGATGGAAATATTGTTGTCATCATATAAAACAATCAGTTTGCCCAAGCCCAAGGTGCCGGCGAGCGAACAGGCTTCGTGCGATACGCCTTCCATCAGGCAGCCGTCGCCCATGAAGACGTAGGTGTAGTGATCGACGATGTTCAAACCGTCTTTATTAAATTCGGCGGCAAGGATTTTTTCCGCCAATGCCATACCCACCGCGTTGGCAATGCCTTGTCCCAACGGGCCGGTCGTGGTTTCCACGCCGTCGGTGTAGCCGTATTCGGGGTGGCCGGGGGTTTTGCTGTGCAGTTGGCGGAAGTTTTTCAGGTCTTCAATGCTCAGATTGTAGCCGGTCAGGTGCAGCAGGCTGTACAACAGCATGGACGCGTGGCCGTTGGAGAGGATGAAGCGGTCGCGGTTGTAGAATTTGGGGTTGGCAGGGTTGTGACGCAGGAATTTCGTCCACAATACTTCCGCCATTTCCGCCATACCCATGGGCGCGCCGGGGTGGCCGGAATTTGCTTTTTGAACGGCATCGGCCGAGAGGAAACGGATTGCGTTTGCCAGTTGAGACATTTTGTACCTTCCTTGCTGTATTGGTTTGAAACGGTAACGGTAAAGAAAATCCCGTTGATTATCGCCTGATTCGGGCAGGCTTTCAAGGATGCGGGCGTCTTTCAGACGACCTTTCCGCCTATCGGAAGGACAACTTCAAACCGGTACGGCATCGGTTTCGCGTTGTCCTGTTTTAAAAGTTGTCCGCATAAGGGGTCGTCTGAAACAGGCAAAGCAGATGAGATTAACTGTTATTCCGTTTTGAAACAGTAGTTTATAAATTTTTATCAGAGATATAGCGATTCGCTATAAGCATAGCGTCATCAGTTATATGCAACTGCTTGAATATCGCCGATTTCAGACTCGGGCAACAGAAAAATCAAAACGGGTGGCATATAAAAGCCAAGTAGGGCTTTTTGCTTTGGTCAAGTTCAAATGATATGATTCCGACGCATATAAAAGGTCGTCTGAAAAACCAATCAAACCAGTAATCAGAATAAAAGACCTGCGCGCAAACACACGAAGGAACACTGAAAAATGTCAACAGAAAACCAAGCCGAAAACGCTGTGTCAGAAGAAAAAAACGCTGCCCCGAAAGAGCAGTCCGAGAAACCGGCAAAAACCGCTCCGCCCAAACCCTCAAAACCCAAATCCAGCGTCATCCAAATCCATCCCGAAGGCGAACGCATCCATCCGAAAAAAGCGGAAGGGCGGTTCGCCAAATTGCGTATAGCCGCCGTATTGGCGACGCAGTTTGTGTTTTATGTGATTCCGTGGTTCAACTGGAGCGACCGTCAGGCGGTACTCTTCAATATTCCGGACCGGCATTTCTTCATTTTCGGGCTGTCGTTGGGTATGGGCGACTTGATTTACCTTGCCCTGCTGCTGATGATTTGCGCCTTCGGGCTGTTTTGGTGGACGACGATTGCCGGACGCTTGTGGTGCGGCTATTCCTGCCCGCAGACGGTTTATACCGAAATCATGCTGTGGATCGACAACTTGGTCGAAGGCGACCGCAACAAACGCCTGAAGCTGGAAAAATCGCCGTGGAATTTCACTAAAATCCGTATTAAAGCAACTAAAGCTCTGCTGATTTTTCTTGTCTGCGCGTGGACAGGCATTACCTTTGCGGGCTGGTTTGTCCCGATCCGCCAGTTCGTTCCCGACTTGTTTGCCGGATCGGCGGGCGGCGGCGCGATGTTTGCCGCAGCGTTTTACGGCTTCATGACCTTCTTCTTTGCCCACGTTATGCGTGAGAAAGTGTGCCTGCATATGTGTCCGTATGCACGCTTCCAAAGCGCGATGTTCGACAAAGACACGCTGATTATTTCTTACGATACCGAACGCGGCGAACCGCGCGGCGCACGCAAGAAAACCGCCAACAAAGAAGACAGCGGATTGGGCGACTGCATCAACTGCACCATGTGCGTACAGGTCTGTCCCGTCGGTATCGATATCCGCGACGGTTTGCAGTATCAATGTATCGGCTGTGCGGCGTGTATTGATGCCTGCGACGAAATTATGGACAAAATGGGTTATCCGCGCGGCCTGATACGCTATACAACCGAAGGCGCGTTGGAACACGAATATCCTGAAAGCGACATCAAAAAACGCTTGAAACGTCCGCGTGTGGCGGGATACGGCGCTGTTTTACTGGTGGTTATTATTGCTTTCTTGGTCGGACTTTCCACCCGTAAAATGGTCGAAGTCGATATTTTGAAAGACCGCGGCGTGATGGTGCGCGAAAACAGCAAAGGTTGGCTGGAAAACGCATACAACCTGCGCATTATCAACAACAGCGAAAACGAACAAGTGATGACTGCGGCAGTCAAAGGCTTTGAAGAAATTGCCCTGACCGGATTGCCGGAAGGCGGCGTGAAAATCGCACCGCGCCAAACGTTGACTATCCCTGTCCAAGTTTCCACCATTCCTGAATACGCCGACAAGGGCAGCCATCCGATTGAGTTTACCTTCACTTATCGCGAAACCGGCAAAGCAGATGGCAAACCCACTATCTTGGAAGAAGAAGCAACCTTTATCGGAGAATAAAACGTGTCCGAGCAAAAACAAGTCAAACCTTGGTACAAACACATTTGGCCGTGGGTGTTGATGGCGGGGCCTATTTTCGTCGTGATTGCCAGTGTCGCCATGTTCTTCGTCGCCAAAGAACATGCAACCGATTTGGTAACGGACGACTATTACAAAGACGGCAAACACATCGACATCCAGCTTCACCGCGATGAAGAGGCAGTGAAGCGGCATATGCAGGTGCAAGTGCTGATCAGTCCGGATAAGGATGCGGCCAAAGTGTTTGTCAGCGGGGAATTCGATCCCAAACAGCCTTTGAATCTCCTTTTGATGCACCCGACTAAAAAATCGGAAGACCAAACCGTCAAATTGCACCCCGTCAGTGCGGAAATCCAAAACGGTCGTATGGAGTATGAAGCGACTTTCAAACCCCTGCCGCCGACCAACCACTGGTATCTGCGCGTGGAAGATACCTCGGGTGTTTGGCGGGTGGAGGATAAATGGATAGTCAGTCAAGGCAATGCAATCAATCTGACCCCTATGAACAAATTGTTTGAGAACGCCAATCAGAAGCCGAAAGATTCAGGACAATAGTTTGACAGGCTCAAAAGGTCGTCTGAAAAATTTCAGACGACCTTCATGCTGTAAGGTTTGTGATGATGTTGGTGCAAATATAGTGGATTAACTTTAAACCAGT
>NZ_KV812127.1:14890-16986 GCF_001813335.1 Neisseria sp. HMSC055H02
TGTCCTGATTTAAATTTAATCCACTATAAAGCGGACAGGGCAGTATCGGTTGTAAACGTAGCTGAATGACTGATAAGGCAGGATAACCGTTTTCAGACGACCCTGGTCGTCATGAAAGTAACAAGGACAAGGTATGAGCAAACACTGGCGCAGGCTGACGGACAACGAAATCAAAATGGCAAAGCTGATTTTTGCCGACAGCATTGATTACGCCCGCGTCAAAATCTATCAAGGCATTCCTTGCCTGCCGACCATGCAGGTTGCCGTTTCGCCCAACGGGAACATCTATTTCCCGCGCAATAACTGTCCTGACGACTTCGCCCTCGCTTCCGAGTCCCATCAAATATGGATGATTCATGAATTGACCCATGTTTGGCAGTACCAGCAAGGATTTAAAACCTGGTTGGGCGGATTGTTTTTGTTCGTCAGCGGAGGCTACCGCCGCCGCCGTGCCTATCTCTATCCCAAGCTGTCCGATATTTGTCATTTCAGTATGCTGAATATGGAGCAGCAGGCGGATTTATTGGCGCATTATTACGCGTCGTGTTATCTAAAAGGCAACATATACAACGCCCAAAATCAAACCTTTCAAAAGATTTTAAAGTCGTTTATCGAAGACCCGTGCCAAAAAGAATGGCTGCCTCAATGCAGGTTTTATCGAAAAAACAAACGGACTTGAAGGCTTTTGCTGTCTGAAAGATGGTGAAAACATATGCTTTCAGACAGACAAGTCCGTTATAATAGGCAAATTAACTATCATAACCACATCAAAGGTAAATCATGCCTTGGAACATACCGATTTTTCTGACTTGGATGCGCGTTTTGCTGATTCCGGTCTTTACTTTGCTGTTTTTCCTGCCAAAAGGGTGGATTGCACCGGAAACCGTCAATTGGACTGCCGCTATCATTTTCGCACTCGCAGCCGTAACCGATTGGTTTGACGGATTTTTAGCAAGGCTTTGGAAGCAAACCTCCGATTTCGGCGCATTCCTCGATCCCGTTGCGGATAAATTGATGGTAGCGACCGCATTATTGCTGCTGGTCAGCCTTGGCCGTACTTATGTTATTTTCGCCATTATCATCATCGGCAGGGAAATCACCATTTCCGCTTTGAGGGAATGGATGGCGCAAATGGGCAGACGCAGCAGCGTTGCCGTTGCCACGATCGGCAAATTTAAAACCGCCGCGCAAATGGTTGCCATATTTTTATTGCTCTTAGCCTCCAATCGATTTGACAATATTTTTTACCTGACAGGTAACATATTGATGTTTATCGCATCTGTATTAACCCTCTGGTCAATGTTCTATTATCTGAAAATGGCGTGGCAGGAAATCAAATAAAAAATAAAACAAACCCCTTGACGACAAGTTTTAAATCCATAATAATTGCGTCTTCTTCGGAAACAGCAGCAAGAAACAGACATTCGGCGGGAATAGCTCAGTTGGTAGAGCGCAACCTTGCCAAGGTTGAGGTCGCGAGTTCGAGACTCGTTTCCCGCTCCAAACAAATTCTGTCTTAAGTTGCCATAAAGTTTCTCCGATGCGGGAATAGCTCAGTTGGTAGAGCGCAACCTTGCCAAGGTTGAGGTCGCGAGTTCGAGACTCGTTTCCCGCTCCAGTTTAAACACTACCTGGTAGTTTGTTTGGCGAGATAGCAAAGTGGTTATGCAGCGGATTGCAAATCCGTCTACGCCGGTTCGATTCCGACTCTCGCCTCCACTCATTTCATGGCGGGGTGGCAGAGTGTTTATGCTATAAGGGGTGCAACCCTTATACAGGCCGGTTCAAATCCGCGCCCCCGCCTCCAAATTTTCCAAATTTTTAATATAAAACAGTCTACGCCCGGGTGGTGAAATAGGTAGACACAACGGACTTAAAATCCGTCGGCCCTAAACCGGCCGTGCCGGTTCGATTCCGGCTCCGGGCACCACAGCCGCTTTTAAAGCGGTTATTTTTTTGCCTATTGCAGTCTAACACCGTAAACCAAAGCCAAGACAGATAAGGCTTTCCGCTGGTTTTGGTATCTATTTGTCATCTAATCCCGCCTAATCCGCCCTAATTGAAGAAACCTAAAATTTACGGTATCTTTTGCGGTA
>NZ_KV812128.1:0-2565 GCF_001813335.1 Neisseria sp. HMSC055H02
ATTTTTGAAATTTGATTATGAAAATCTTGTTCCGTATAAATTTTACTACCAATAATCTCTAATTGCATATTATAAATTTATTTCTATTCTATATAGGTTCAAGTTTAGTGGGATACGGGCTTAGTTAATGGGCCAAAATCAACGAATAGAAGGAACTCCTCCATTTTTAGAAATAAATATAGGCCAATTTCCAATAATAGATTTGTTTATATCCATTGTTTCTAAATATTCTTTTGACTGATATGGGAAAAACCACCCATCATCATTTTCTCGTACATGAGATTCAACTATTAATAATGACATTCCTATTTCTTGCTCTATTTGACTTAAAAAAGATACTGCAATTTTCTTTGCTTCTTGATAAGTAATTATCATGGAAATACTCCAAATTGAAAATGTTTGAAGGTAGTAAAATTGACTTCTCTTCTTTTTTGTATTTGCCCATCAATATACCTTTTTGGACAACTGCGCTTTATGGCCCGCTGGCTCGATGGCATCAAACAAAGACCGTCTGAAACGGTTTTCTATTTTCAGACGGTCTCTTAGCTCAAACCTTGAGAAGCGCATACGTGCGTTCCGCACACATCCTACTTGTTGAGTTTAGGTTTCATATGGGCTACGGCCTGCTAATTTCAGACGATCTTTTTAATTTAGTTGGGTTTTCAACTCAACCTACACACTTAATCTGAAAGTTCATATAGCATATCCAAAAAGGCATCAAAACTATCTGCAATATGGCTAGTTACCATTTTCGTATCCCCATTCTCATCTTCATAAAAATCATCATGATACATCAGAATGATACATGGATTTTCATTGCATTTTCTGTAATCAAAACAGATATAATCGCCATTAGCTGAAATCCCAAAAGCAACCACTTTTTTTGCATACCCATATTCATCATCAATACATGAATAGCTATAAATATCTTCATAGCCTAAATTTTGCTTATACCCTAAAAATGAAATGTCCCTTTCATCATTTTCACCGTATTGATTGACAAAATTGAAAATATTTTCTTTAGGGTATAAATGATCATGTTTACTAAGAAGTGATACATATGAAACAGGAAAAACAACCCCTACATCTTCAGCAAATTGTTGAATTGTTCTTATTGGAACCAATCCCTCATCTGATGATACTGATAGTTTTCTCATTTTTACTGACCTTTCTTTAATGATTTTTGACCAGTATGCCTAACAGCTGTATGAATACTATTAGGAATTAACTGCATATTATGATGATTATATGGATTACTACAACCGTGAGCGTTGCAGTTTGAAATTGAAAAAGCTGAGTCCTGTCGCATACAGAACCCAGCTTGCACAGAGCGCCTGAATAGGCTTTTATGAGTGTCCAAGATTTGGGGGCCAGTTCAGTTTTCAGACGACCTCTTGGCTCAAACCTTGAGAACTGCATACGTGCGTTCCGCACATCCTACGTATTGAGTTTAGGTTTCATATGGGCCACGTCTTGCTTTCCAAATATGCTTTTATTTCATACATTAGATTATTTATATTAGGGGAAACTACATTTCCTGTTTTTTCTATTACAAGTAGACAATTATATTTTATTGCCCAATCAATGGTTTTCTGAATAAATTTAGTATAATCAAATCTTAAATCAAGTTCGCACTCTATATCATCTGGCCAAACGGTAAGACTATTACCAAAATTATCACAAAACATGATTGCGTCTTTATCCCAAGACTCTTTCAATTTAAGCTGTTTTTTTGCTTCATTTATTATTGATAATAATATAACATCATTATCGATAAAGTAATTTTCAAAACTTTTATTCTCATTAAAATTCTGAAAACCATTAGATCGATACTCATCAAGTATGATATCTTTATTTGCATTAAATTTATTTCTGATAGCAGCTGATGGGATAAGGTAGTACCGATAATTCCAAATTGCCATTTTTATTTACTCCTATAACGAGGTCTCTTAACATTACCTGATTCATTCAAGACATCAGTAGGATTTTTCCAACTAGTATTAGGAACAGGAAAGTCAACTTTTTTAAATTTTAATTCATGTATCCTGCCAAGGTATTCTGCAGCAAAAACCCTATTATTTCCTCTTACGATATATGCTTTTCCATTTATTTCAACGTACTCCACAACTGGATTTGTGAAGCCATTCTCTTTAACTGATTTCACAAGCCTACTAAAAGCCTTGTCATTCATGCTATCGGTAAATTTTCCCATTCCATCTGCAAAATTAATTTCATCGGCAGATTTTAGTTTATTAATTTCCCTCTCTAGTTGAGCATGTTGGCTAAAGTTACTGTTTTTATTACCGTTCCTTATTTTCTGAACATTTTTCTCCACCTGCTCACGAGTTGTCAATTTATTAAGCTTCCTATCAACCTCCCATCTCGGTTTCACATAAGACACAGGCTTAGCCTTAGGCATACCGGCCACCGATTTACCCACACTGAACAAATCTATAGAGAACTGAACATATTCTGCAGCCTGCTCCGACAGCCCCAACTGCTTCAAGGTCTGAACCGTAATCGTCGGTCGTTGTTCGCTGGCTTTTTTTCCGAAGTTCTTCGTTC
>NZ_KV812129.1:0-1999 GCF_001813335.1 Neisseria sp. HMSC055H02
AATCGGGGAAAAGGAAATATCGGGGTGGTTGAGCAGTTGGGAAAAGGTTTTCATGGGAAGTCCTGCAAAATAATGTGGTGGGTGTTTTTCAGACGGCCTTTAGGCCGTCTGAAACCTTGTTTCAGCGTTTTTAGCTTTTGCGTGCTTTCTCAAAGGAGTTTTTCAGAATCGTCAAAGCCTGGTCGAAGAGTTCCTCCTCAATCGTCAGCGGGTAAAGGAAACGTATGGTGTTGGCGTGCGCGCCGCAGGTGAGTAGCAGCAGGTTGTTTTCCATCGCAATAGCTTTCACTTTGGCGGCAAACTCGCTGTTCGGACTGTCATCGTCGCCGAATTCAACAGCCACCATCGAACCTAAGCCGCGGATTTGGGTAATTTCGGGTGCGTTTAAATCGCGTAGGAACTGTTTGAGCTTGTCGCCCAGATATTGGGAACGTTCCAGCAGCTTTTCCTCTTCGATGATGTCCAGCACCACCAATGCCGCGGCAATGCCCAAAGGGTTGCCGGCGTATGTTCCGCCCAAGCCCCCCGGCCTTGCCGCATTCATGATGTCGGCCTTGCCCGCCACGCCGCTCAATACCATACCGCCCGCCAGACTTTTTGCCATCGTAATCAAATCGGGTTTGACGTCGTAATGTTCCATCGCAAAAAGTTTGCCTGTGCGGCCGTAACCGGACTGTACTTCGTCGGCAATCATCACAATGCCGTGTTCGTCGCAAATCTCACGCACGGCGCGCATAAATTCGGGCGGGCAGACATTGAAGCCGCCTTCTCCCTGCACTGGTTCCAAAATAATGGCGGCCACGTCGTGCGGCGCAATATCGCTTTTGAAAATCCTTTTGATACTTTTAACCGCATCCTCCACGCTGATATGCTGCGTTTCGGAAGGGAAAAGCGCGTGGAACACGCCCGAAGGCATGGCGCCGAAATCTGCCTGATAGGGGGACACTTTTCCGGTCAGGGCAAGCGTCATCAGCGTGCGGCCGTGAAACGCGCCGCCGAATGCGATCACACCGTTGCGCCTAGTGTGGGCACGGGCGATTTTCACCGCATTTTCAACCGCTTCCGCGCCGCTGCAAAAAAACTGGCATTTCACTTTGCCTTCAATGGGTACCAGTTTGCCCAATCTTTCGCCCAGTTCGACATAATTCTGGTAAGGCACAACCTGAAAGGCTGTATGCGTAAATTTCTCAAGTTGCGCCGCGACTGCCGCCGTCACTTTCGGATGACAGTGGCCGACATTCAGTACGCCGATACCGCCTACGAAGTCGATAATTTCCCGTCCGTCGGTTGATTTAATCACTGCATTGCGCGCGCTTTGGGCGAACCAGTCGCAGCCTACAGCCGCGCCGGTCGGCAAAACATCACTCATCCGCTCAATCCAAGTATTCATAACCGCCTCCTTTTTCCTGATAAAATCATATTTAAATTCTTTATTTGTTCCATATATTGAACATTAATTTAATATATGGCACGTTTTAATCATAAATTTTGCCGTCGAAATTTGTCAATGAATATATGAGACCTTTGCAAAATTCCCCTCTTCCCCTTCACCCCCAACAGCTAAAACCCAAACACAGGTTTTTCGGCTGTTTTCATGCCAAATATCCCCGTTTTTCTCCCCGGACGCCCCATAATTAGGCATCCGGGCCGCCTTTTAGGCGGCAACAGGCACACTTAGCCTGTTAGCCGCTTTCAACAGGTTCAAACACATCGCCTTCAGATGGCTTTGCGCACTCACTTTGAGCAGACCAAAATAGGCTGCCCGGGCGTAGCGGAATTTACGGTGCAGCGTACCGAAGCTTTGTTCGACCACATAACGGGTCTTCGACAAATATCGGTTGCGTTTGGTTTGCACTTCCGTCAGCGGACGATTGCGGTGGGCTTTGCGCATAATGCCGTCCGGCAACCGATGCTCTTTCAGATGTTGCCGGTTTTCCTCACTGTCGTAGCCTTTGTCGGCATAGACGGCCGTACCTTCGGCAATGCCTTCCAACAAAGG